>NZ_JAQFWV010000006.1:0-79109 GCF_056175805.1 Halohasta sp. A2
GATAAAATTAAACGTCACGAGTAAATCCTTACGCCGTATAGTATTTTCAGCTAGATAAATTTACCGTAATGAACGCTCAAGAGCTACAGAATCTGACGTTTCTGTCGGTGTTTCTTGGACAGGCTCTAGAGATACTTTAGATCGATAGTCGTCTTCTGCGGCCACATTACCTAAATACCTGACAGGAGTGTCGTGTAGTATGGCATCAGACCGACCCGGTGCAGATAGTTTGGCGGACGTACTCGACCGCATCCTCGATAAGGGAGTCGTCATCGACATCTGGGCGCGGATTTCGGTCGTCGGGATCGAAATTCTCACTGTCGAAGCTCGCGTCGTGGTGGCCTCGGTCGACACCTTCCTCCACTACGCCGCCGAGATCTCGAAGATCGAAGAAGTGACCGAGGAAGGAGACCTCGAGGATCTCCAGAACCTCGAACTCCGACGGACGCCGGTAACCCAGGCACAGTACCCCGAGGCAACGTAACCAACCGAGATAACGGCGCAGTGTTTGGCCAGCCACTAACGAACTCCAATTTTGACATTTTACACACAGACCATGGGACACAATTCCACAGACGACGACAGAACCGAACCGAACACGCAAACAGCCCGCGTAGTACGCACGGATGGTGGCTCAGAGGCCAAGCAGGAAGCCGCAGAAGAAACCGACGAAAGCGACGAGAGTGACGAGAGTGACGAAAGTGAAGCGTCGAGCGAGGCTGCTGAGTCAGAGTCGGAATCAGACACAGAATCAGAATCTGACGCAGAGTCAAAGTCGGAGTCAGAATCGGAGTCCGACTCGGAGTCGGACGCAGAGTCGACTGACGAAGGCGAGGGGTCTGCTGAAAACGACAACGAGCAGGAAGAGACGCCTGAGGAACCCGCACAAATCGAAGCCGACGACGAGGCAGTCGCCGAACAGTCCGGGGATGTCGGTGTCGACCCCCAAGAGGAATCGACCCCCTCCCTGGATGGCGAGGGAGACACGGCGAGTATTATCGAGGTCAGAAATCAGGTGATCGAGCTGTCGACCGATGTGATCGGCCGCAGCCTCGATGGCATCGTCGAAGTCTCACGGAACGAGGACAACTGGCGAGCGGTCGTCGAGATCATCGAACGCCGATCGGTGCCCGACACCCAGGACATCCTCGGCCAGTACGAGATCGAACTCGACGAAAGCGGCGAAGTCATCGGCTATCGTCGACTCGAAAAATACCGACGCAGCGACACCGGCCCCAACCAGCACTAACGCCGCGATTCTACCGTTTCGAAACTGTCGAGCCACGCACCGACGAAAACCGCCCCGGTCGTCGACCGATATCCCGTCGACCGGTACCTGGAACTGTCGAGTGTGTCGTTCGTTGTTTGCCACCGCCGGGCCGCCAGCGTGTCCCATCGCTTTGTTTGGTCGATCGATCTTCTTGACGCTCGTCCTCATCAACAGTCTCTGTTTTCTCCTCGTCGTCCTCACCGAGACCGTCAATGAGTCCCTCAAAGTCAGGAATTTCATCAAACAAGCTGTGAGTCTCTTCCAGCTGTGACTCCAGGAGCTCTCGAATCGGAGACGACTCTTCGTCACCCTCCGTTTCTGCCTCGGTCGCTTCTGCTTCAGTTGCCTCCGTCTCCTCGCCCGTCGCATCAGTAGTCGACTCAGCGTCGTCTCCAGTAGTCGACTCAGCGTCGTCTCCAGTAGTCGACTCAGCGTCGTCTCCAGTAGCTTCATTGGCTGTCTCATCGTCAGCCGATGAGTCTCCGCGCGCGGTCTCTGCGAGCGACTGCAGTTCGTCGACGCGTTCTTTGCGGTCGTCGTCGTCATCAACCCGCGACAGTTTCGAGGCGGTGAGCAGCGATCGGAGTTTGGCGACGTTCTGTGGGTCGCCTGAGGCGACTGCGGCTGGCAATGATTCGGGCGGTTCGTCTTTCTCACCGAGACCACTCGCGACCAACAGGTCGGAGAGATCGGTCACAGCCACTAATTCGTCGGCCCGGTCAGCGAGTTCGTCGAGTGCCTCCGGATCGGGCTGGCCATCGTCGGTCGACTCGTCGTCAAAGATCGCCGCGAGGTCGGCGAGCAGGTCGTCGACCTGTTGTTGGGTATCGGGTGCCACGGTTAGGACTCCGATTCTGCCTCGGCGTCGCCGCCTTCGTCCTGATCGCCCTCTTCGTCCTCTTGGCCCGCGAACTGGTCGACGATGTCGTTGACAATCTCCTCGTGACGTTGGTTGGCTTTCACGCCAACCTCTTTGGCCGTCGATTGGAGATCACGGTACGACATTACTTCGAGGAGGTCGCGGATCGTCTCGCGGCGAAGTTGGTCGACGCTGTCGGGGAGTCCCGGAATCGACTGGGCGGCCTCCGTGGCGTTCTCAGTGGCTTCCGTCGCCTTGTCAGTCGCATCCGTTACGGAATCGGTAGCTGTTTCGGTGGCTGTGTCAGCGGCTTCGGAAGCAGACTCCGCGCTCTCTGCTGGGCCACCCTCCGCCGTTTCCTTTGTCTCTTCTGTCTCTTCGGCCTCCTCGCTGGGTTCGTCTCGCGTCTCGGTGAACAGCGATTTCGCTTCGTTTTCGAGCTGTGATTTGAGGTTTGAGACAACCGCTCCCGGTGACGCGCCGCTACGCAGTGCGGCCAGTAGTATTCCCGGGAGGGCTTTGAGGGTGTCTCGAATCGCCCGACCGATGTCTGCCCCGGCATCGAGTCGGGAGCGAAACCGATCTTCCATCTCCGCGCCGACCTCTTGGCCGACCTGTCGACCGGCCTCCTCACCGTAGGAGCCGCCAACCTTCGTGGCCAACTCGCTTTCTTTGAGTTCGTCTCGAAGGCTGTTCGGCAGGTTTTCTTTGATCAGATTGAGTGTCTTCCCACTCATCGCCGCTCACCTCGTGGCGTGGGCTGGCGAATGCTCATTCGGCATCCGCCTCCGCTGTCTCTTCGTCGCTATCGGTTGTCTCGTCTGTCTCGTCGGTCGACTCTTCGGCGTCAGCGGTCTGCTCACCGTCTTCTGTTTTTCCTTCACCCTTTGCCTGCTTGCCTTCCGCTTCGTCTTCCTCGTTTTCCTCGTCTTTCTCCTCGGTTCCGAACAGTTCGTCGACGAGCAGTTCTTGGGCGACCTGTCCCAGCGCCATGCCCACAAAGCGGCCGATGATGGCCCCGAGCCAGCCGCCGAGGATACTCCCGAGTCCCTCTTGCCTGTTCGTGTACTGCTCGAAACGCGTCCCCTCAAACGCGCCAGCGAAATCGATGTCGCCGACGAGTCGACCGTAATCGAGTCGACCATTCGTGTCGCTCATGAGCCTTCACCGGAGGCGTCCTCGCCGGATTCCTTCTCGGGGGATTCGAGCAGTTGTCTGATCACCCCAGCGATGACTTCGATGAGCAGCTGTTTGACCGGAAGACTGGGTATCGACTCGCGAACTTTGCTTGCGGTCGACGAGAGGAATCCTCCACCTTCTTTTTTACCTTCACCTTCCTCTCCTTCCTCTCCACCTTCGCCCTCTTGCCCGCCGAGACCAAGCACACTCTTGAGTTTGTCTCCACCGGGGAGCATTCCCGAGAGGCCGCCTTCCGGCATCATCTCCGAGATGTCGGGCAGCAGGTTCGAGAGCCCACCGGGATCGGTGAGACCAGCGACCGATGACAACAGATTACCTAGCAGGTTGCCGTCGCCTTCGGTCGCAAAGATATCCAAGACGAGCTGATGGAGTTCGATTTCGAGGCCGAGCAGATCGAGGTCCAACCCATAGAGGTCGAGAAACAGCACCGTCGTACTCTCGTCTTCGGTCGCACCCACGCTTTCGACATCGCTCTGTGGGACGTCGATTGTCTCTTCTTCGGCTTCTTGTTCTCCTTCACCTTCTGCTGCTTCCTGTTCTCCTTCATCTTCTGCTGCTTCCTTTTCTTCTTCACCTTCTTCGGCTTCCTGTTCTCCTTCGCCCTCTTGTTCCGGTTCGGCACCTGCTTCCCCTTCTTGTTCAGGCGGGGCCATCTCCTCGTCACCGCCGCCCGCATCGCCGGTTTCGCCCTCGTCAGACTCGTTACTCTCGCCTTCTTCGTCGTCCGATTGTTTTTCGTCATCCGATTCGTTCTCACCACCGTCTGTGAGCAGTCGCGGCGTTGCTGTCGGCTTTCTCGTCTCAGTCGACTCGCTGGCCGACGCTGTCTGTGGCGAGTCACCGAAAACACCCTGCAGAGCGGTCACCCACGTTGATGGTACTGGTCGACGCCGTTGGTTGGGAACGTGTTCAGTCATTTGTCAGTCGATTAGTATTTCCTACGTCCAACTGAAAAGGCGTTTGGGCCACCTCTACGCCCACGGGAACTACGGTGTGCGAGGACTATCCGAAATTTTTGTTTGGTTTAGTACCTATTTGCTTTTGTATTGTGTATCGATGGCTGCGTGGTGTTCGATAGCATGCTACATCGTGCGGTCGACCGAACTGACCGACTCGTGTGGCTGTCGACAGGGAAAGAGCCTTGTTCGGGGTCTGGTAACCCCATCTATGACAGTTGCCGGGCTCGTCGGTGATCTCCATGCAGAGGCCCGCCGGACAAACGAGCGCCGACTGCTAGTGCTGGCTGGCTCGCGAGACGCTGGCATCGACGCGGCCTACACCGTCATCGAGTCGACCGATGTCGGCGCCGAGTCGGTAAGCTTCGTCACGACGCGCGAGGGGTTTCGCTTCCACCGGCTGGCCCCAACCCGAGCGAGCGACCTGCTCGGGACAACCCGCGAGATCGTCGTCGTGGACTGCCACGAGGGGTTTTCGGCGAACACACTCGGCCAAGTCACTGGCGCGGTCGACGGCGGCGGCCTGCTCGTGTTGCTCACGCCGCCGCTGGCCGATATTCCCTCTGGGCTCGAGGCCCTCGTCGACCAGGTCGCGGTCCCGCCGTTCGATCGTGCTGACGTGGGCAACCGGTTTCGCCACCGACTCGTCGACACGCTGTCGACACACCCTGGCATCGCCATCGTTCGTCTCGACGAGTCGAGCGATACCGTGGGTTCGCTCTCGGTCACTATCGAGCGTGATGGGCTGATCAACCAGGGTAAT
Organism: Halohasta sp. A2; assembly: GCF_056175805.1. Taxonomy (NCBI): domain Archaea; kingdom Methanobacteriati; phylum Methanobacteriota; class Halobacteria; order Halobacteriales; family Haloferacaceae; genus Halohasta; species Halohasta sp. A2. Next base: position 5,049 of record NZ_JAQFWV010000006.1, read on the forward strand.
CAATCTACCGCGTCGACACATTCGACGCCACACTCATCTGATCGGTCGACTCGGCGTCGGTTTGTTCGACCGAATAGCCCGTTTCCGGCCGCTGCCTTCGAAGCCTGTCTGACCGACGATCAGGCCCGCGCGGTCGACCACCTCGCTGTGCTCTCCGAGCCCGGCCACGCGGTCGTTCTCGAGGCCGACCGTGGCCGGGGGAAATCGAGCGCCGCCGGGCTGGCGGCTGGCTCGCTGGCGGCCACCGGCCGGGACGTGCTCGTGACGGCTCCGACCACTGACAACACGGGTCCGCTGTTCGACCGCGCCGAGCAGCTCCTCGGTACACTCGACGTGTTGTCGACGTTCGAATCCACGGAAGCCTCGACGCTCGGGACCACCACTGAGGGTCGAATCCGTTTTCGGTCCCCGCCCGAGGCGGCCCAACTCGCTGCTACCGTTGACGTCATACTCGTCGACGAGGCCGCCGCAATGCCGGTGGACCTCCTGTCGGCGTTCCTCGCGGCCCCCTCGGCGGCGTTCTGCACCACCGTCCACGGCTACGAAGGCACCGGCCGCGGCTTCGACATCCGCTTTCGCGACCGACTGGCTGCCAGTCACCACGACGTCGACTCGATCGAACTCAACGAGCCGATCCGCTACGCCCGCGGCGACCCCGTCGAGTCGTGGCTGTTTCGCACGCTCCTCTTGGACGCCCAGCCACCGGTCGACCAACTGGTCGAGGACGCGACACCCGACAGCGTTGAGTACCGCCGGCTGACTGCCGACGAACTCGCGGCCGACGAACAGCTGCTTCGGTCGGTGTTTGGGTTATTAGTAGTCGCTCACTACCGGACCGAACCCACCGATCTGGTTCGGTTCCTCGACGCACCAAACTACCGGATTCGCGCACTCTGCCATGAGGGGCACGTCGTCTCGGTTGCCGTCCTGGCCCGTGAGGGTGGGCTGGATGCCGACCGACGAGCCCGGATGTACGAAGGCGAGCGCGTGCGTGGAAACATGTTACCCGACGTGCTGACGAGCCAACTCCGCGACGAGGCGGCAGCCGAGCCGGTCGGCTACCGCGTGATGCGGATCGCCACCCACCACGCTGTTCGATCCCGCGAGATCGGTTCTTCGCTTCTCGACCACTGTTACGCCGAGTTCGCCGAACGGGTCGACTGGCTCGGCGTGGGTTTCGGGGCCACTCCTCGCTTGCTCACGTTTTGGCGAAACAATGGCTATCGAACGGTCCATCTCTCGATCACCAGCAACGACCGGAGCGGCGAGCACTCCGCGTTGATGTTGCGGCCTTGTTCGGCAGCGGGGCGAGCGCTCACCGAGCGCCACGTCGACTGGTTCGTCGACCGGATCGGGGCGATGTTGAGCGACGTGCTCTCGGCGCTGGATCCGAACGTCGTCCGCGAGGCGCTGGCGGCCGTTGGAAAACGCAAAGCTGACCCCGTCGAACTCTCCGACCGCGAGTGGCGGATCGTCGCCGGCGTCGGCTACGGACCAGGGACCTACGAGGCCGCCCCGCACGTCTTCGGCGAACTCGGATTGGCCTCGCTGCTACAGCCGACACCCATTCTTTCGGGCCGACAGGAGCGACTCCTGATTCGAAAGGTGCTCCAGGGCCAGCCGTGGCAAGCGGTCGCCTCGGAGTTGGGATTCGCGTCGACGAGCCAGTGTATGCGTGAGATGGGGGCGGTCGCGCGGGCGTTCTGCGAGGCGTTCGGTGGTTCGGTCGTCGACGCCGAGCGCGAGCGGTATCACTAACTCTTGGTACTCGTCGAGTATTCGCGGCACATGGTCGTTAGGCGTCGACTACCAGCAGTGTGTGCCCGACAAGAATCAACTGTCTGCCGTACGGGATTGATAACACCGTAGTGAGCGGCTGCTCTCCCAATACATCAAAAAAAGCCGTAGTCGTCGACGGCGGTTTGGTAGCACTGGACGTGTCGGTCGGTAATCGGCTCGTGGTCGAACACTCGGTAGTGGCTATTGGTCGTCCGGTGGGCCATCGATTCGGCAGCGATAATCTCGTCGGCCAGTTCCTGGGGTGTCGACACTAGGCTCCCACGAGTATCGGGGAGTCGCGATTTGCGCTCGATCAGTTCGTGGGCCGCCGAGTCGCCCTGATACTCCGCGATCCCGACACAGCCACACGCTAACCCCCGGAGCAGTTCAGTGGCAAACGGCTCGTGGGTGGCCGTCTGGGCGAAGACGTGTGCGCCCTTAAATATCGGAACGCGTTCTGCCTCTGACAGTTCACCGAGAAACGCCACTCGGTCGTCGATACGGAGGTCTGAGGCGGTGCGTTTGGCCCCGTCGAGTGCGGGGCCCGCACCGATGACGGCCGCGCGCCACTCGTGGTCTCGTAGCTCGGCGAGCGCGAGCAGGAAGGTTTCGACGTTGGCGTCCTCGTCGAGTCGACGGCTGTAGACGTAGTCGATTCGATCGTCGACCGGAGCGGACTCGACGAGATCGAAATCGATGCTCGGCGGGATCACCGCGATGGCGTCGGCTGACCCGCCATGTTCCCGGACGTCGGTTTTAATCGTCTCGGAAGGAACTGTAATCGCGTCGGCACTCCGGGCGAGTCTCCGGTAGCTTCCGGCCGACTCGCCCGGACGGTCGGCCCACCAGTCGACGACCAGCGGCACTCTCAAAAGTTTGCAGGTGGCTTTTGCGGTTCGAGCGTGGCCGGGTGGGCTGTTGGGTGCAATCACTACGTCCGGCTCTGCGCGCCGTAAGGCGAACGGGAGTTTTGAGGCGAAAAAGTGCGAGGTGAAGTCGCCGTCGACCATCCGGTAGGTGATTCCCTCTTGGTCGAACGTCGGGTGTTTGCCGTCCCACCACCGTCCACACAGCACTTCGACCTCGTGGCCTCGCTGGACGAGCAGCCCCGACAGTTGGGCGAGCCGGCGGGTGACAGCGGTGTCACGCGTATGCAGCGTATACATCGAGACGAACGCGACACGCATATGCCATTCGAGGAAAGCGGGCAGTAAAAACCCCGGCGATCCGACCCGAAACGGTTTGTCGACGGCGCGCTCATATTTGCTATGTACGGGATCGAACGCTATCTCAACGTCCGCAGTGCCTACGGCCCGAGTTGGACCGCGACGGGCGACAGACTCTGTTTTCGGCTCACGACCACCGGCACCCCGCAGCTCTGGAGTCTCACCGACCCCGGCGCGTGGCCCGACCAACACACCGTCTTCGACGAGCGGCTCACGTTCGTTTCGTGTTCGCCCGAACGGCCCGAACTCGTGTTCGGAAAGGACACCGGCGGCAACGAGCGAACGCAGTTTCATCTTCTTGATCTCACCGACGGCACCATCGTCGACTTGACCCAACAGCCGGAAGCCAAACACCGCTGGGGTGGCTGGAGCCACGATGGCGAGCGGTTCGCCTTCGCGTCGAACCGCCGCGACAAGTCTGTGTTCGACGTCTACGTCCAGCGCCGCGATTCAGTTGGTGAGGATGCCGAGCTTATTTATAAAGGAGACGGCTGGCTCACGCTCGGCGGCTGGAGCCCTGACGACGGTCGACTCCTCGTCCACGAGGCCTACTCGGGCTACGACGGCGACCTGTACACACTCGACGTCGAGACGGGCGAACTGACTCACCACACACCCCACGAGGGGTCAGTTCGGTACCACAGCGCCAGTTGGGCCCCCGACGGCGAGAGCCTCTATCTCGTTACCGACCGCGAGACCGACACGCTCCGACTCGAACGCCTCGCGCTCGGTTCGGACGCGTTCTCGGTCGTCGAAACCGAAGGACGTGACCACCAGAGCGACGACGAGTGGAACGTCGGCGGGCTGGCGGTCGACGAGGACTCCCGGCGCATCGTCTACGGCCGCAATATCGATGGTCACACCGAGTGGACCGCCGGCGAACTCGTCGCGGATGACCGGATCGACCCCTTCCCGGACCCCGACGTACCGGCTGGCGTCTCGGGCGGAATCAGCTTCGGCCCCGACGGCGACAAATTCGCAATAACGGTCACGAGCGACACCGACACCGCCAACGTCTGGGTGGTCGACATCCGCTCGGGCGAAAGCGAGCGGTGGACCGATGCGCCCACGGCGGGCATCCCCCGCGAGACGTTTGTCGAAAGCGAACTCGTTCACTACCCGACGTTCGACGGCCGGGAGATTCCCGCGTTCTTTTCGCTTCCGGCCACGGACACCGGCAGCGGCGACACCCCAGTGATCGTCGACATCCACGGTGGGCCCGAGTCCCAGCGTCGACCCTCGTTCAACGGGGTTAAGCAGTACCTCCTGGCACACGGCTACGCCGTCTTCGAGCCGAACGTCCGCGGCTCGTCGGGCTACGGGAAGGCGTACGCCGCCCTCGACGACGTCGAAAAGCGGATGGATTCGGTTCGTGATATCCGGGCGGCTGTCGAGTGGCTCGCCGACCACCCGGCGGTCGACACCGACCGAATCGTGGCGATGGGTGGCTCCTACGGCGGGTTCATGGTGCTTTCGGCGATGACCGAGTACCCCGACCTGTGGGCTGCTGGCATCGACATCGTCGGTATCGCCTCGTTCGTGACGTTTCTCGAAAACACCGGCGACTGGCGGCGCGAACTCCGCGAGGCCGAGTACGGCTCGCTCGCCGACGATCGCGCGTTCCTCGAATCGATCTCGCCGATCAACAGCATAGAGCGGATTGCAGCGCCGCTGTTCGTTCTGCATGGCGAGAACGATCCACGCGTGCCGGTCGGTGAGGCCAACGCGATCGCCGAGAAGACCCGCAAACAGGGGGTTCCGGTCGAAAAACTCGTCTTTGGCGACGAGGGCCACGGCATTACGAAACTCGGAAACCGGATCGAAGCCTACCGGGCGATCGTCGACTTCCTCGAAACGCATCTCGAGTGAGAAGCTTGTCGGGAGCGAAAATCAGTCGACTGAGGGTTACATGGGCACGCCAAGCGCTTCGAACCCGACGATTCCCAGGTTGCCGAGCACGACGAGAACGGCGACCGAAACCAGCCACGCGATAAGGCCGATTCCGGCAGCCGCACCCCAGCCGCCGGGATACTGCCAGTTGATAACGCCGATCCACGCGATAAGCGTGAGAAGCGGTCCGAGCAGTGGTATCCAGCCGACGAAGAAGCTCACGAGCGCCCACGCGAGTGCACCGAGCAGCGCCGTCACGGCCGCTCGGCCCATTCCTGTATCGGCGTCGATAATGAGGCGTGCACCGGCATAGATCGCGATCGTCCCGATAAGTAGGCTCACGATAAGGACGATAATCGAGCCGGTGAGCGACCCCTGGAGAATCATCGGTCCGCCCCTTCTGTGTTGGCCGACTCATCCGGCTCCGTCCAGCTCAGCTGGATGGTTACTTCGGTGACATCGTCGCCGAGCAGTCGTGAGCGCTCGTCGATGGTCGTTTCGAGGTCGATCTGTGAGTCAGGATGGATCTCGACGTCCTTGTTTCCAACCGGGACGGTCCACGATCGGTTCTGGTCGCCGAGGCTCGCGCCCAACGACCGGATGTACTCGGCGGCATCCGGCCGTGAGAGTGTCGACTCGTGATGTGTTTTGTCGGCCATAGCCACTGGAGGTTCGCCACCCAAACTAATCAAAATATTGGCAATTTCTCTGTCTGTCTCCGATTTCGATAGGCTTCGGTGCTCACCACAACGTTCTCAGGACTGATAGATTCGAGAGAGCGTTTATGTGGACTGCTAACTGATCAATACTCATGATTGTTCGTCGGCTCGGTGACTGGCTGGCTTCGGTGGCGAGCGTCAGCGAGTCGACGGACCCGAGCGGAGGTCTCGGGCGGGCGAGAGCCGAACGAAGTCAGTCGGATCTGGTGGGAACGGTGCTGATTCTCGGCATCTCGATGGTGGTCATCGGTGCCTCGGTCGCGCTGGGTGGCGTGGCGTTGGCGGATCTCGTCTCGGACGCCGAATCGAGCAATGTCGAAAACGGGATGTCGCATCTCAGCTCGAAAGCGAGCCTCGTCGCGCTGGGCGATGCCGACTCACAGCAGTTCAGTCTCGGACGGATGACCGACGGGACACTGTCGGTTCAAGAAGACGAGGGATCGATGACGATCTCGAACGTCTCTGGCGACGAGCGCGAGACGCTGGTAGACACCGAGCTGGGCGCGATTGTTTATAAAGGAACCAACCGTGAGGTCGCCTATCAGGGCGGCGGTGTCTGGTCCATGCGTGACGGCAACAGCACCGTTAGCTCGCCGCCGGAGTACCACTACCGCAAGTCGACGCTGACGCTACCGATCATCCAAGTCAGCGGCGATGGTGCGATCAGTGGGCAGCCACGCGGTTCGATCACCCAGGTCGGACGTTCGACGGACGCTGTCGAGGGCGTTCCCTCACCGCTTGAAAACGGCACGATCGAGGTCACAATCGAAAGTCCCTACTACGAGGGCTGGCACGAGTTCCTCACCGAGCGAACCGAGGGCGAGACCGAACTGTACCACGAAAACGAGACCGTGGTGTCGACGCTGACGGTGCCCGACGAACAGACGTTCGAAAACTCGCTTTCGGTCCAGCGGTCCTACGACGCCGACGGGAGCGCCGACGTGGACGATCCGGTCGAAGAAAACACGCCCCACCGGTCGGCCACACCGCTAATCGACAAGCAAATCGAATCGGCCGAAGCCAACGAAAGCATCGATGAGGGGTGTCTCGCCGACGATGACTGCAGGCTCGAAAACGGGACCTACTACGTCGACGAGGACCTCGCGCTTTCCGATGATCTCGACATCGACACGACCGACGGCAACGTGACGATCATCGTCGACGGGGAGTTCGATATACAGGACAACGAGGTAACGGTGACCGATGACACCGACAACGACGTCGATTACTATATCGCCGACTCGTTCAATGCCGACGGCAACGGCTTTTTGGGAACTGCCAACGACGCCCCCGAGGCCGAGCGTAACGTCCTGTATATCGGCGATGGCTTCCTCGACGACAGCAAGGGCGGTGGGACCGTCCGGATCGAGGCTATCGTCTACGCGCCCGACGCAGATATCGAGACCGGTGGGACCGTCGACCTCGTCGGCTCGGTCGTCGCCAACAGTCTCGATGTCACCGGAGATTTCGATCTCGAGTACCAGTCGTCACTCGCCGAGACGACGGTCGAACTTACCGGCACAGCAGATCCCTTGAAATACCTCCACGTCAGCGAGAACGAGATCGACGTAGAACTCTCGTGACGGTCGAGGCTCCGTCGAGTCGTGGTGGCCAGCATCCGAACGACAGCGACGCCGATAGGTCGTTGCTGCGGTCGGTCAGTTGGGCGACTGAAAGCTTGGTCTTTTTATTCGGACGGCCCAACCTGCGGCTATGACACAGTCGGCTCTCTCGAATTTCTCTGGGTCCGACTCCGACGAGGAGTCGACGGCTGATGCGGCTGATGCGGCCGACGCGGCTGCAGTCGTTGCGGGCAACGGCGGTGGACGAATCAGCGACGTCGTCGACATCGACGAGGCGAAGTTCCCCGACTCGACCGGCACGGTCGAACTCATGGTGACTCAGGTCGACTACACCATCGAAGGCAACGGCCGCGAACAACACCCCGTCATCCACGTCTTCGGCCGCCGCGAGGACGGAACCCACGAACACGTCCGGGTGCTCGGCTTCGAGCCCTACTTTTACGTGCCGACCGACTCGCTCGATGCCCCACCGGAAAACGAACACGACGCACTCATCGACAGCCGCGAGGTCGATCACAACGGCGAGCCCTTCCAGAGTATCCGAGGCGAAAAACTGACCAAAATCATCGGTCGAACCCCACGCGACGTGGGCCAACTCCGCGACGAGTTCGATCACTACGAGGCCGACATTCTGTTCCCAAATCGCTTTTTGATCGACAAGGGAATCAACAGCGGCGTTCGGGTTTCTGAGCGTCGACTCGAAGACAACTCGATCCAGGTTCCCCACACCGAGGTCGTCCCGGCATCGGTCGACACCGACCTTCGAGTCGACATCTTCGATATCGAGGTCTACGACAAGAACGGCTTTCCAGAGGACGGCGAGGAGCCTATTCTCTGTCTGACGAGCTATGATTCGTTTGACGACGAATACGTCGTCTGGATCTGGGAATCCGAGGAGGGAGACGGCGAAATCCCCGAGTCGCTCCCCGAGTACGACCCCTACCGCGAGGAGATCACGGTCGACGTCCGAAGCTACGACTCCGAGGAAGCAATGTTGGATGCCTTCGTGAAGTACATTGAGACGACCGATCCAGACATCCTTACTGGCTGGAACTTCGAGGACTTCGATGCGCCGTACTTGCTCGACAGACTCGAAGAACTCGATTCCGGCACTGACCACGACCTGTCGATTGACCGGCTTTCGCGTGTGAACGAGGTCTGGCGGTCGGGCTGGGGCGGTCCCGACATCAAGGGTCGGGTCGTCTTCGATCTGCTGTACGGCTACAAACGAACCCAGTTCACCGAACTCGACTCCTACCGGCTTGATGCGGTCGGCGAGACCGAACTCGACATCGGCAAAGAGCGATATGCTGGAGACATCGGTGATCTCTGGACCGACAACCCGACGCGACTGCTCGAATACAACCTCCGGGACGTCGAACTCTGTGTCGAGATCGACCACAAACAGGGATTGATTGCCTTCTGGGACGAGGTTCGAAAGTTCGTCGGCTGTAAGATCGAAGACGCTCCGACCCCTGGAGACGCGGTCGACCAGTACGTTCTCCACAAAGCCTACGGCAAGTTCGCGCTGCCCACGAAGGGCAAACAGGAATCCGAGGACTTCGAGGGTGGGGCGGTGTTCGACCCGATTACGGGCGTCAAGCAGAACGTTACCGTCCTGGACTTGAAGTCGCTCTACCCGATGTGTATGGTGACGATCAATGCCGGGCCCGAAACCAAGGTCGACGACGACTTCGAGGGCGAGACCTACCGCGCGCCCAACGGGAGCCGGTTCCGCAAGCAGCCTGATGGGATCATGCGCGAGATGGTCGACGAACTGTTGACCGAGCGTGAAAATAAAAAGAAACTGCGGAATGAGCACAGCCCCGAAAGCGCCGAGTACGCCATTTACGACACCCAACAGGCCGCTGTGAAGGTTATTATGAACTCACTCTATGGTGTGACGGGGTGGGATCGATTCCGGCTCTACGACAAGGAGGGTGCAGCGGCGGTTACTGCGACTGGCCGCGAGGTTATTGACTTCACTGCGACTGCGGCCAACGAACTCGACTACGAGATCGCATATGGCGACACTGACAGCGTCATGCTCGAACTCGGCAAAGAAGTCGACAAGGCCGACGCCATCGACCAGTCGTTTGAGATCCAAGAGTACATCAACGGCCGATACGATGACTTCGCGCGCGAGGAACTCAACGCCGACGTCCACCGGTTCCAGATCGAATTCGAGAAACTGTATCGACGATTCTTCCAAGCGGGCCGCAAAAAGCGGTATGCGGGCCACATCATCTGGAAAGAGGGCAAAGACGTCGACGACATCGACATCACCGGCTTTGAGTACAAACGCTCGGATATCGCGCCGATTACCAAAAAGGTCCAAAAAGACGTCATCGAGACGATTGTGACCGGCGATGATGTCGACGACGACATCGAGGAGGTCCGTGCGTACCTCACGACCGTCATCGAGGAGTTCCTCAACGGCGAGCGAAGCGTCGACGAGATCGGGATTCCCGGCGGTATCGGCAAGCGTCTCGATGCCTACGAGACACCGACCGCACAGGTCCGGGGCGCGCAGTACGCCAACCTCATGTTGGGCACCAACTTCGACCGCGGCTCGAAACCCAAACGACTCTACCTCGAAACCGTCCATCCCTCGTTTTTCCGCCGAATGGAAAACGAGGAAGGGCTCGACCCTCAGCGCGACCCCCTCTATGGCGAGTTCAAACGCGACCCCGATGTGATCTGCTTCGAGTACGCCGACCAGCTCCCTGAGGAGTTCGAAGTCGATCTCGAAAAGATGTTAGAAAAGACACTGAAAGGGCCGATCTCGCGGGTGATCGAAGCCCTCGGGATGTCGTGGGAGGAGATCAAGACTGGCCAGACACAGACCGGACTCGAACAGTACTGGTAAGCAAAAACACACGAAAGCAGCGTGTCTTTTCGATTTGAGAATTTTTCTTTTCGGAGACGCAGATTTGTAGGGGTGAATGCGTAACCATTATGGGCGTAACCTCCTACTCTACGCATACGAGGCAACGAATCAACAATGGCAACACTCCAAATTAAAAACCTACACGCAGAAGTCGCAGAAGAAGACGGCGAGACGATTCTTCGAGGCGTGGACCTCGAAGTACAGTCGGGCGAGATCCACGCGCTGATGGGCCCCAACGGCTCAGGCAAGTCGACGACGGCCAAGATCATCGCGGGCCACCCGGCCTATCGGGTCACCGACGGCGAGATCCTGCTCCACCTCGACGACGAGGATGTCGCAGACATCGACGAAGACCTCGACGACGAGGATCTCACGTGGAATCTCCTTGAGCTGGAGCCGAACGAGCGCGCCGCGCTCGGTATTTTCCTCGGCTTCCAGTACCCCGCAGAGATCGAAGGCGTCACGATGACCAGCTTCCTCCGCCAGGCGCTCAACGCCAAGGCCGACGAACGCGAGGAGCTGTTCGAAGGCGACGACGACGAAGACGAGGAAGAAGAGTCGGGCTACGACACCTCACCGATGGAAGGCCCAGCCGACGACGGCGCGGTCAGCGTCGCCGAGTTCCAGCAGATCCTCTCCGAGAAGATGGAACTGCTCGACATGGACGAGAAGTTCATGACCCGCTATCTCAACGCCGGATTCTCCGGTGGGGAGAAAAAGCAGAACGAAGTGTTGCAGGCTGCGCTGCTCGAACCCTGTATCGCCGTCCTCGACGAGATCGACTCAGGGCTCGACATCGACCGCCTCCAGGACGTCTCGAAAGGCATCAACGCGCTGCGCGACGAGCAGGGCACTGGTGTCCTCCAGATCACCCACTACCAGCGAATTCTCGACTACGTCGAACCCGACCACGTCCACGTCATGCTCGACGGCAAGATCGCCAAAAGCGGCGGGGCCGAACTGGCCGAGAAACTCGAAGACAAGGGCTACGACTGGGTCCGCGAGGACGTCTACGAGACTGCGTAAGCGTATACAGTTACGCACAGCACTATAAGCAACCAACACCTACAACAATCCATGAGTTCCGAAGAACACATCAAACAGACAGACACCGAGGCCCGATTCGAATTCAAGAAGGAGGAAGCCTCCGCCTTCAAGAGCGAAAAGGGGCTGACCGAGGAGACGGTACGCGTCATCTCCGAGGACAAGGACGAACCGGAGTGGATGCTCCAGCGCCGCCTCCGCGCCCTCGAGCATTTCCAGAATATGCCGATGCCGACCAGCTGGCCCGAGATCCCGGATCTCTCGGAGGTCGACGTCAGCGAGATCATACCGTATATTCGACCTGACATCGACGTCCGCGGCGGCGTCGACGACTGGACGGACCTGCCCGAGGACATCAAAGACACCTTCGACAAACTCGGCATCCCGGAAGCCGAGAAGAACGCCCTCTCGGGCGTTGGTGCCCAGTACGAGTCGGAGATCGTCTACCAGAACATGCAGGAGCAGTGGGAGGAAAAGGGCGTTATCTTCTGTGACATGGACAAGGCGGTCCGTGACCACGAAGAGATCGTCCGCGAGTACTTCATGAACAAGTGTGTCCCACCGAGCGACAACAAGTTCGCTGCACTCCACGGTGCGATCTGGTCTGGCGGCTCGTTCGTCTACGTGCCCGAAGACACCAAAGTCGAGATGCCGATTCAGGCCTACTTCCGGATGAATTCGGAAGGTATGGGCCAGTTCGAGCACACGCTCATCATCGCCGAAGAGGGCTCTGAGGTTCACTACATCGAGGGCTGTTCGGCCCCGAAATACTCCGAGTTCAACCTCCACTCCGGTGGCGTCGAGGTTTTCGTCGGCGAAGACGCTCACGTCCAGTACTCGACGGTCCAGAACTGGTCGAAGAGCACCTACAACCTCAACACCAAGCGCGCCATCGTCGAGGCCAACGGCCGCATGGAGTGGATTTCGGGCTCGATGGGCTCGAAAGCTACCATGCTCTACCCCGCCTCAATCCTCAAGGGTCGCGGCGCATCGGACAACCACATCACTATCGCCTTCGCGGGCGAGGGCCAGAACATCGACACCGGTGCGAAGGTCTACCACAACGCCCCCGAGACGAAGTCGACCGTCGAGTCCAAGAGTATCAGCAAGGACGGCGGCCGGACCAACTACCGGGGACTCGTCCACATCGCCGACGGTGCCGAGAACTCCTCGACGGCAGTCGAGTGTGACGCGCTGATGTTCGACAACAAATCCACGTCGGACACCATGCCGTATATGGAGATCAACGAGTCGAAAGTCGACGTCGCCCACGAGGCGACCGTCGGTAAGATCGGCGACGAGGACATCTTCTACCTCCAATCCCGAGGTCTCGACGACGACGACGCCAAGCAGATGATCGTCTCGGGCTTCATCGAGCCGCTTACCGAAGAACTGCCCATCGAGTACGCGGTCGAACTCAACCGCCTCGTGGAACTCGAAATGGAGGGCTCGCTCGGATGAGCGTCCAGGTTCCAGCCACGATCTCCGAGGAGACAGTCCAGGAGATCTCCGAGCAACGAGACGAGCCCGAGTGGCTCCTCGAACGCCGTCTTGCGGCGCTCGATGCGCTCGACGAGCTCGAACTGCCGGACGTCATTCAGACGCCCGGTCGACGCTGGACCAACCTCGAAGCACTCGACTTCGAGAACCTAGTCGATCCGCTCGATCAGTCCGACGCAACCGAACGCGTCGAGGCCGAGGGTGCGACCGTCCTCTCGTTCGTCGAAGCACTTGCGGACCACGAGGAACTCATCAGAGAGCACTTCGGCTCAATCGTCGACGCCGAAGAGAACTATCTGACCGCGCTATCGGCAGCGCTGTTCACCACGGGCACGGTCATCTATGTTCCCGAGGGCGTCGACGCCGAGGACATCACGATCCGCGCCGAGATGAACTCCCGGTCGTTGTTCAGTCAAACACTCGTGATCACCGAGAAGTCCGCCTCCGCGACGATCCTCGAATCCATCGAATCCGGCGAAGATGTCGAAGGAGACCGCTTCTTCAGCAACATCGTCGAAGTCGTGGCTGGCGAGAACAGCTACGTCCAGTTCGGCTCGCTGCAGAACCTCGACCAGGAGACCTACCACGTTACGCTCAAGCGTGCGGTGACCGACACCTACGCCACCGCCAACTGGATCGAGGGCAACATCGGCTCTCGACTTACCCGCTCGGACGTCGAGACGGAACTCAAGGGCGACGGCTCGGAGACGAAGGTCGTCGGGGCCTTCTTCGGCCACGAGGACCAGCATCTCGATGTCAACGCCCGTGTCTGGCACCGTGCCGAGCACACAACCGCCGACCTCGTCACCCGTGGCGTGCTCGACGACGTGGCCCGGTCGGTCTACGAGGGTGTCCAGGACGTCGGCGAGGGCGCGTGGAACACGAGTTCCTACCAGCGTGAGAACACCCTCATGCTCTCCGATGAGTCGGAAGCCGACGCCTCACCCAAGCTGATCATCAAGAACCACGACACCGAGGCCAGCCACTCGGCGACCGTGGGCCAGGTCGACCAGGAGGATCTCCTGTATATGACATCTCGCTCGATTGACCCCACCACGGCTCGGAATATGCTCGTCGAGGGCTTTTTCGTGCCGGTGCTCGAAGAGATCGACGTCGAGGCGTTCCGCGAGGACCTCTCGGATCTCATCGTCGCACGGCTCAACTGAGGCTTCGCTCGACGTTCGCTGTTTTGCTGTTCTGCGGTTTTATAAAATATCGGTGAGCAATTGCGACCGAGACGCGTAGCGTCGACTACTCGCCTTCCGACTGGGCCCAGCCCATCGATCGGTCGACGGCGTCGTGCCAACGGTCGAACTCGGCGGTGTAGTCGGCATCCGGATCGGGTTGGAACTCGCGGTCGACCTGCCAGTTGTCCCGAAGTTCGTCGACCGTCTCCCAGTAGCCGACCGCCAGGCCAGCGGCGTAGGCCGATCCGAGCGCGGTGGTTTCGTCGACCACCGGCCGGACGATGTTCGTGTCGACGATGTCGGCCTGTAGCTGGCAGAGGAAGTTGTTCTTGACCGCGCCGCCATCGACACGAAGGTCAGCGAGGTCGATATCGCTGTCTTCGACCATCGCCTCGGCGACGTCTTTCGTCTGGAAGGCGATCGATTCGAGCGTCGCCCGCACGACGTGGGCGGGCCGGGTGCCACGGGTCATCCCGACGATGGTTCCACGGGCACGCTGGTCCCAGTGCGGCGCGCCGAGGCCAGTAAAGGCGGGAACCAGATAGACGCCATCGGTCGAGTCGACGCTCCGGGCGACGGCCTCGGACTCCATCGCGTTGTCGATGAGCGTCATGTCTTCGAGCCACTCGATTGCTGCGCCGGTGATGAAGATCGCGCCTTCGAGCGCGTACTGCACCGGTTCGCCCGAGCGCTGGAAACCCACCGTCGTCAGCAGGCCGTGTTCGCTCATGACCGCCTCGTTGCCGGTGTTCATCAGCATGAACGACCCCGTCCCGTAGGTGTTTTTGGCGTCGCCGGAATCGAAACAGGTCTGGCCGAACAGGGCGGCCTGCTGGTCACCGAGTGCGCCTGCGACGGGCACTTCCGCGCCGAGGAAGCCATCCGGATCGGTCGACCCGTAGGTGTCGTCGTCCGAGGAGGGACGGACTTCGGGAAGTGTCGCGGCCGGAACGCTAAACTCGTCGAGGAGGTCGTCGTCCCAGTCCATCTCGTGGATGTTGAACAGCATCGTCCGTGAGGCGTTCGAAACGTCGGTGATGTGGTTCCCTGTGAGGTTGTAGATCACCCACGTGTCGATCGTCCCGAACATGATGTCGCCCTCTTGAGCGCGTTCGCGGACGTCCTGAGGCCGGGCACGCTGGAGCTTGATCGGGTCGGTGTTGTCGAGCAGCCACTCGGCTTTGGTCGCCGAAAAGTAGGCGTCGGCTTCGAGGCCGGTTTTCTGTCTGATCTCGTCGACCTTGCCCTCCTCTTCTAACTGCTCGACCCGGTCGGTCGTCCGGCGGTCCTGCCAGACGATCGCGTTGGCGATCGGATCTCCGGATTCGGCGTCCCACAGCAGCGTGGTCTCGCGCTGGTTGGTGACGCCGATCGCGTCGAGCTGGTCGGCAGTGAGGCCACCCTCGTCCAGCGATTTGTTGATGACCGACTTCGTGTTCTCCCAGATCTCCATCGCGTCGTGTTCGACCCAACCGGGTTCGGGATAGATCTGTTCGTGTTTCTCGTAGGCGCTCGTTACGACGTTGCCACCATGGTCGAAGACCATAAACCGCGTGCCAGTGGTTCCTTGATCGACGGAACCGACGTAGGTTTCATTTGTCATAGATGATCACGTGTGGCGGTAGCACGCCCGAATCCGGCCGCGGGGAACCGCTGTCGACTCCCAGACCATGAGTAGTGACTACCTGCCCCACAGGTAGTAATCAATGAATCACAGGATAAATATTATCATCGTATTGATATTTTTTATAAAAATAACATACAGTCGGTATATCGTGAATGTTTGTGTACGACTGGCGTTTGGAAGCTCAGGTCGCACCGGTTCGATGGATCGTCCGAGGGTATCGAAGCGTTGATACGGAATCTCTGAGTTACGGTCGACAATCAAATGGTGACGAGCAGATGAGATGGCGGCTCGATTGGGCTGCGAGTGTGAGTCTCGTCGGGACGATCATCAAATATCTGGCCGTGACGATGCTGGTGCCGCTGATGGTTGCGGTGATCTACGGCCAGGACATCTGGGTATTTCTGGTTTCACCGGTTATCGCGGTCCTCGTGGGACTCGGGCTCGAACAGTTCGATTCGGATCCGGATCTCAACCCGCCCGAAGCACTGCTGTTGGTCTCGCTGTCGTGGCTGGCGGTCGCGGTGATCGGCGCGATTCCCTACGTGCTGGCGGGCTATGGCACCGAATCGGCGCTCGGCGTGCCGATCAACGCGCTGTTCGAGTCGATGAGCGGCTTCACGACCACCGGCGCGACCGCGACGCTCGAACTCAGCTACGAGCAGCATTCACACGCCGTTCTGATGTGGCGACAGCTCACCCAGTGGCTCGGCGGGATGGGGATCATCGTGCTGATGATCGCCATCCTGCCGGAGCTGGCGGTCAACGGCGCCCAACTCATGCAGTCGGAGGCACCCGGTCCCGAACTCCAGAAGCTCACACCGAAAATCGCCGAAACCGCCCGCGCGCTCTGGCTGATCTACTTCGGCTTCACACTGGCGCTGATCGTCCTGCTCTACGGCCTGCATCTGGTCGGACTCGCACCCGAAATGAACCTCTACAACGCGGTCGCCCACGGCTTTACGACGCTTCCGACCGGCGGCTTCTCGCCGGAGGCCGAGAGCATCGCCGCCTTCAGCGCGGCCGTTCAGTGGCTTATAATCCCGTTTTTGGTTGTCGCCGGTGTGAACTTCGCGCTGTTTTGGCACGCCATTCGCGGCGACCTCCGAACCGTCGTCGACAACCCCGAGTTCCGCGCCTACACCGGCGCAATCGCGGTGCTGACCGCCGTTCTCGCGGCCGTGTTGGTCCGCGGGGCGGCCCCACCGCTCGAAATCGGTGGCACGACCGGCGGGTTCACCGAGAACACGATCCGGCAGGCGGCGTTCCAGATCGCCTCGCTGATGAACTCAACCGGCTTTGCGACCGCCGACTTCGCCCAGTGGGACGAACACGCTCAGATCCTGCTACTGTTTGCGATGTTCATCGGCGGCTCGGCTGGCTCGACCGGCGGTGGCGTCAAAGTCGTTCGGTGGCTGATCGTTCTCAAAACAGTGCGCCGTGAGCTCTACACCTCGGTCCATCCCGACGCTGTCAAACCGGTTCGACTCGGCGGGACCGTCGTCGACGAGGACGCTATCCGCGGCATCATGGTGTTCACGGTGCTCTACATCGTCCTGTTCGGCGCGTCGGCAGTCTTTTTCAGCCTCGATTCGGCGAGAATCGGCCAGGACCTAACGACCTTGGAGGCGTTCAGCGCCTCGCTGGCGACGCTCGGGAACATCGGCCCCGGGTTCGGCGAAATCGGTCCGTACGGAACCTATGAAGGGTTTTCCGACGTTTCGCTTCTACTAATGACTGGGTTGATGTGGCTCGGTCGACTCGAAATCGTTCCCGTGCTCGCGCTGTTCGTCGGCTGGGTCGACGACCGCTAGATCGAATCAATCGTCAGCGCCTTCGACGACCGACGAGCGTTGTTCGTCGGCCGTCGACTCACGCATCGCGGCGAGTTCGTCGACCGCCTCGGCCCGCTCGGACCAGACGTCGAACGTCGCCTCGTACGCCTGTTTATACACATGGTACCAGCGGTCGTACTGGGCGGCGATTTCCGGACGCGGCTCGAACGACCGCTCGACCGCCGACGTTCTGTCGACTGCTGACTGGAGGTCGTCGTAGACGCCGACGCCGAGACCGGCGAGAATCGCCGCGCCCTGGGCGCCGAACTCGCTGCCGGTGGGGACCGCGATCGATGCGTCGAGCGCGTCGGCGAACATCTGACACCAGAAGTCGGAGTTCGCCCCGCCACCACTCAAAAAGATCTCGTCGGTGTCGTACGGGAGATGTTCGTAGCAGTCACGCATCGCCAACGAGATCCCCTCGTACACCGCGCGAACGAGGTGGGCCTGGGTGTGTTCCTGGCTCAACCCCATGAACTGCGCGCGGGCGTTGGGGTCCGAAAACGGCGCGCGTTCGCCCGCCGAACTCAAAAAGGGGTGATAGATGATCCCACCCGAGCCGACCGGAATCTCGCCGACCGCCATCTCGACAAGATTGAATTCGGAAAACGCCATGATCTCTTCGAGCGCCCAATCGAGGTTCGGGGTGCCGGTCATCGAGGCCATAAAGCGTGCCCACAGGCCGTCGACGCCTAATGCCGCAGTGATGCCGACCGGCGTCGACCCCTTGTAGGGCTCGTCGAGGATCGTCTGGTTCAGCGAGGTCGTCCCGACGACCGACGAGCCGTCGCCGGCCGTTGCCGCGCCGCTACCAATGGCTGAGGCCGGGACGTCGAACATCCCCGAGACGACCGGCGTCCCGGCCGGAACGCCGGTCTGGTCGGCGGCGACCGGGGTCACCTCGCCGATCACTTCGTCGCCGTTTTTGATCGGCGGCAGCGCGTCGACGATCGGTTCGAGGCCGACGAGTTCGAGCACTTCGTCGGCGTACTCGACGGTCTCGATGTCGAGGTACGGCAGCGACATATCCGAGGGGTCCGAGACGATCTCGTCGGTGAGGTTGTACTTCAGCCAGTCTTTGCACCAAAAGACCGTCCCGACCTGTTCGAACGTCTCGGGTTCGTTGTCGGCGAGCCACTGGAGAATCGTGAGACTCGATCCGGGAAACACCCCGCCGCCGCAGATGTCGTAGATCTCCTGGCTGATTCCCTGGTCGGCCCATTCGCCGACGATGCTGTTGGCCCGGCTGTCGGACCACAAAATCGCCGGGCGGATCGGCTCGCCCGTCTCGTCGAGCAGCCAGCAGCCGTCGCCCTGTGCGGTCACGCCGAGGCCGAGAACCTCGTCGTCGTCAGCGAGTTGGTCGACGACCTCCCGAAGCACCTCGGCGGTCGTCTCCCAGGTCCCGGTCATCGACTGTTCGGCATACCCCGGTTCGGGGCTGTCGACCGCGTTGTCGAGACTGTGCTGGTGGAGTTCCTCGCCATCGAGCGAGAACGCCACTGCCTTGATCACTGTCGTGCCAGCGTCGACGCCGATGAGCACTTGTGACATAAAAAATAGTTATAATTAATGCCGAATAACACTTTTTCACACTAATTGTTATGTCGGGTTTAAATAGTAATTGACTCACCAAACAGTGGCTGGCGCGTATACGATCCACAACACCTCCGGAAACGGTGGTTCCACGTGGGCGCCGAAAACAGCGATTCAGTACTGGAAATCAGCACTACATATATAATAGTTGTTAACGTCACGTGCGCTGTGGAGCGCTCGGTCCAAACAAACTGGCGGTTGAATCCTTCGTATGAACGCACTCATCACAGCGAACTTCGATCCAGCAGTCGTAGCGGCCCTCCGAGACGAACTCGGCTTCGAAGTCGAGTACGCGCCGATCAGCGAGCGCGACGGGCGGCTCGATGACGACGAGTTTCGCCAGCGCCTCGACGGTGTCGACCTGCTGATCGTCGGCTACGAGGGCGTCTCGCGGTCGGTCATCGAGTCGGCCGACGACCTCAAAATCATCGCCTGCCCACGCGGGGGTCCCGACGCGAACGTCGACATCGAGGCGGCCACCGACCACGGAATTCCCGTCCTCTACACCCCCGGACGCAACGCGGTCAGCGTCGGCGACTTCACCTGGGGCCAGATCCTGGCGCTGCTCCGCAACATCGCTCACTCACACCACCTGTTGCACACCGGGACTTACACCGGTGAGCCGCAGGCCGACGCCGCGGGTGGCGGCAGCCGCGAGGACGTCACCTGGGGAATGGGTGCCGACTCGCCGTACACACGGCTCAAAGGCATCGAGCTCGCCGGCAAAACCCTCGGGCTCGTCGGGATGGGCGCTGTCGCCCGCGAGGTCGCCACCCGCGCCCAGGGGTTCGACGTCGACCTCTTGGGTTTCGACCCGTACGTCGACGCCGAAACGATGGCAACGTACGAAGCCCAAAAGGTCGACCTCGACGAACTCCTCGAAACGAGCGACATCGTCTCGGTTCACGTCCCGGTCACCGAGGCCACTCGCGGTCTGCTCGGCCCCGAAGAGTTCGAGCGGATGAAAGACGGCGCGTTCTTTATAAACAACGCGCGCGGCGCGATTATCGACCAGGACGCACTGGTCGACCAGTTGCAGACCGGCGGCCTCCGTGGAGCAGCCCTCGACGTATATGACAAAGAACCGATTCCCGACGACCACCCGCTGCTGGAACTCGACACCGTCGTCACGACGCCGCATCTCGGCGGTGCGACCGAGGAGGTGATCAGTCGACACTCCGCGATGATCCGCGACGACCTCCTGGCACTCTTCGGGGGCGAAGAGCCACAACATATCGCCAACGAGGAAGTGCTGTCGACGTTCTCGCCACCCCAGCAGTAGCACGATCACAAACCACCGCGACAACACGAGACCAATGCCCGTTCCAGATTCAATCGACATCGACGAACTGCACGCTAAACGCCGAGCGGTCGCCGACACCGGCCGCGATATGCTCGACCAAGGACTGACCAAGGGAACCGGCGGCAACGTCAGCGGCCGGATCGACGACGAACACGTCGTCATCAGCCCCTCGGGGATGCCCTACGAGGAGATCACCGGCGACGACGTTCCACTCGTAAACCTCGACGCCGAGCGGGTCGACGGAGAGTACGATCCCTCGGCCGAGACGCCGATGCACACGATGGTCTACCGCCAGCGCGACGACGTCGGCGGTGTCGTCCACAACCACTCACCCTATGCAAGTACGTTCGCCAGCCTCGGCGAGCCGATCGGCCCGTCGCACTACCTGATTGCCTTTGCTGGCGATCAGGTCCCGGTCGCCCCGTACGAGACCTACGGCACCCCGGAGTTGGGACGGATCGCGGTCGACACGCTCGGCGACGAATATAACGCCTGTCTGCTCGAAAACCACGGCGTGTTGACCGTCGGCGACAGCATCGAGTCGGCGTTCGAGATCGCGCTGATGGTCGAGTACTGCGCGCGAATCCACTACCAAGCACTCGCTATCGGCGAGCCGAATCTACTACCGGATGACGAAATCGACAGATTAACCGAAAAGTTCGCCGGCTACGGCCAACAGCACTGAACCAGCCACGTAGCCGGTGACTACGAACAGTTAGCCGACATTTAATGGCCCCAGCGTCGACCCTCGTCGTCGAACCGTGCGTCCGTGATGCGGTCGTGTTGGTCTCGTGTGAGCGAGACGTCGGCCGCGCCAACGTTCTCTTCGAGCTGTTCGGGCGTCCGTGCGCCGATAATCGGTACACACGTGAACGCTTCTTGGTCCATAAGCCACCGTAGCGAGACTTGGGCGGGCGAGGCATCGACTTCGTCGGCGACCGCTCGGATCTCGTCGAGAACTTTCCAGCCGCGTTCGGAGAGATAAAAGCGTTCGAAGCGCTCGTCGAAGCTCCCGCGCGAACCGTCCGGCGCGCGAACCGATTTCGGATCCTCGGGGTCGGCGCGCTCGTACTTACCCGTGAGGAACCCGCCAGCGAGTGGCGAGTAGGGACAGACTGCGAGGTCCTGGTCTGCACAGACGTCGAGAAAGTCCTCAACGTCCTTGTAGTACCCCGCGTGGAACAGCGGCTGGGTCACGTCGAAGCGCTGGTAGTCCTCCGTATCGGATTTCCAGAGGGCTTTGGTGAGCTGCCAAGCGGCCATTGTCGACGCGCCCAGATAGTTGACCTTGCCTTCCTCGACGATCCGATCGAGCGTCGACAGCGTCTCTTCGATCGGGGTGTTCTCGTCCCAGCGGTGGATGTAGTACAGATCCAGATAGTCAGTGCCTAACCGCTCCAACGTGCCGTCGATCTGGTCGCGGATATGCGTCCGCGAGAGCCCCGAGCCGTTTGGGTTGTCGTCGTCAAAGCCGAAGTAGACTTTCGAGGTGATGACGAACTTCTCGCGATCCCTTTCTTCGAGCCAGTTGCCGATGTAGGACTCGCTGGTGCCGTTCGGATCGCCGTACACGTTGGCCGAATCGATGAAGTTCCCGCCGTGGTCGGCGAACGTATCGAGCAGTTCGTGGGCTTGGTCCTCGTCGGTTTCGAGAACGCCACCCGTTTTGCGTCCGAACCGCCACGTGCCGAAACAGAGTTCTGAAACGCGCGTGCCGGTCGCTCCGAGTTGTCGGTACTGCATACAGCGTTTCGCGTCGATAGCGACATAAGCATGCTGAAACCCTCACGATTTGTATTCGGACGAGGCGTCGGACGGATCTCGCAGTCAGGGACTTTGTTTATAAAAAGACGGCCAGACCAACAGTGAGGCCGACAGCGATCACGATGACTACGAGCATCACGAGACCGATAGTCGACAGGTTTGCCCGACAGTCCATCACCGGCCGTTTGTATCGGAGCAGTATAGCTGGTTCGGCTTTTCGGGCGGCGAAAACAGAATCCTTAGGCCGAAACCGCCCCGAGAACGCGTATGAACGAGGCTGTCGTCGCCAGCGGGGTGACCAAACGCTACGGCGAGACCGTCGCGCTCGACGGAGTTGATCTCACGGTGGCCGAAGGCGAGGTGTTCGGTCTGATCGGACCGAACGGAGCGGGTAAAACGACGCTCATCCGGGCACTCACGGGGACAACGTCAGCAACAGGCACGATAGGGGTGTTCGGCGACGAGCCGACCGCGGTCGACGCCGACCGGATCGGCCTGCTTCCGCAGTCGTTTTCACCGCCAGCACGACTCACCGCCCGCGAACTCATCGACTACTACGGCGGGCTCTACCGAACCGCCCACGACACCGACACCGTGCTCGCTGATGTCGGGCTCACCGAGACGGCCGACAGCTGGTACGAGACGCTCTCGGGCGGCCAGCAACGCCGCGTCTGTGTCGGGACCGCGCTAGTCAACGACCCCGATCTCCTGTTCTTGGACGAGCCGACTACCGGAATCGACCCTGCCGGTCGACGCGCGCTGTGGGACCTGCTCGAATCGCTCGCCGCGGGCGGTACGACGGTCGTGCTCACGAGCCACTCGATGGACGAGGTCGAGCGACTCTCGGACCGCGTCGGCCTGCTCCAAGACGGGCAACTGGTCGCCGTCGGCACGCCCACCGAGTTGATTGCCGACCACGGCGGCGAGAGTCGACTCGTGATTGGGACCGAAACCAGCCACGAGGCGGCCGAGACCCTGTGTGCGGCCGGCTTTTCGACCTCGGAAAGCCCGGCCGAAGTCGTCGTCAACGGCGTCTCGCCGGTCGATATCGCCGAGGCGGTCGAGGCCCTCTCGACGGCGGGAATCAGCTACGACTCGCTGACGTGGACCGAACCGAGTCTCGAAGACGTCTATCTCCAACTCACCGGCGAAACGTTCGAGGGCGCGTCGACGCCCGGCGCGAGCGTGGTCGCTGACGATGCCGTAGAGCAAGCGACGCCGTCTGGCCAGCCAGCGGTCGACGGTGCGGCCGGAGGCGACCAATGAGTCGGTATCGGCGGATTCGCGCGGAGGCCGTCGCCGCGTGGCACTCGTTTCTGCGCCGCCGGACGGCGGTCTTTTTCACGTTCTTTTTCCCCGTCATCCTAGTCGTGATCTTCGGCGCACTGGTTCGGACTCAGTCGACCGACGGCGGCCTCTTTGCGGAGCCGGCGGCCTACTACATTCCGGGCTACCTGGCAACCGTCGTCCTGTTTACGCCGCTGTCACGCGTCGGCAGTGAGATCGCCCGCCACCGCGACGACAACAGATTCGAAAAGTTGGCGACGACACCGCTGCGACGGACCGAGTGGCTGGTGGCCCACACGCTCGTCAACACGCTCATCATCGGCATTGCGAGCCTGCTGATTTTGGGACTCGTCATCGTGCTCACTGATGCGACGGTCCCGCTTTCGGGATCGCTCGTGATGCTTGTGCCCTTCGTCGCGCTCGCCGTAATCATGTTCTGTGGGTTCGGCGCACTGCTCGGTCGACTGGCCGACTCCCAGGACGGCGTGATCGCCGCGAGCAACACGATCGCGCTTCCCTTGCTTTTCCTCTCGGATACGTTCATCACGCTCGAACAGTTGCCCGGCTGGTTCGGTCCGCTGGTCGAACTTTCGCCTTTGACCTACTTCGCCCGCGGCGTGCGGGCGCTCACCTACGAACCGGCGGCTGGCCAGCCGTATCTCGGTGAGTTGGCGGTTCTCACCGGGCTTGCGATCGCCTTCTTCGTGGCCGGGGCGTACGCCATTCCACAGACCGACTGAGTGTTCTCGACGTTGATGGCTCCGGGCGTTTTTCCGTCGTCGACGCGTCCGGTAGGGTGTAATGTCCCTCCAGTCCGCCGCAACCCCAGTCGAAACACTGCTCTCTGAGAGTCGGCTCAAACAGCTAAACGTCGTCTCACTGCTCGTTCAAGCTGGCCACGCCCGACAGAACGGCGAGACCGAACGGGCGGCACTGCTGTTCGGTGCAGCACTGATCGCACCGAAGTACAGCGGGGCCTCGTACCTGATTCAGGGTGCGCTCACTGCGAACGATCTCCGTCAGAAACTACAGCCCTGATCGCGAGTTGGCAGACGCTCCCGTGAGTGATGTGGCTGTAGCTCGTTGGTAAAAAAAGTAAAAACGATGGTTAGATCCCGTCGACCGCCAAACACGAGCACCGACGACGCCTAAAACGCCTGAGTGAAACAGTCGATTATTTCGTCACCGATTCGAGGACGAGCGTGTCGTCTTCGAGATAGTGCTCGATGTGGTGGGCGTCCTCTTCGACCTGCGTTAGGACTTCCTTGAGGATGTGCTCGGTCGTCGGATCGCCGAGGTTGGCCGCCAGCTGGATGTGGTCGCGCATCCCTTCGATCATGTCTCCGAAGGCGATCACGTCGTTTTCCAGGGAGGTACGGATGTCGTAGACATCCTCACCTTCGAACTCGACCGTCGCTCGCTCTTCCTGATTGGCCGGACCTGCAACCGGGACGCCGCCGATTGCCTGTGCCCGCTCGGCGATTCGGTCGGCCCCGGTTTCGAGGTTCTCGTAGACCTCTTGGAGGAAGACGTGGATATCGTGGAACTCCGCGCCCTCGACGTTCCAGTGGTGTTTGTGGATCTGGTGATACATAACGTACGCGTTGGCCAGATCGGTGTTCAGCGCGTCGACGATCTGTTCGGCTTTTTCCTTTTCGAGCCGAAGCCCTTCGGAGCCTTCGACGGTTCCGGCCTGCTGTCGGACGGTTTTCTGCGTGCTCATGACATCTACTCATTCACCCGCCAGCCACTTAAAACTTCACGTTGTGAAAACGCTTTTTTGGGATTAAGAAAGATATATTTACCAAACACCCTCCTTCAGCAACGTCGTCAGCGTTGATCAGCAGCATATATCCGACTGTCGACCAATAATCGGGCATGGCAGTAATCGATTCGGTGATGCAGGTGGTTCACGTGTTGTTCGCCGGGCTTTGGACCGGAAGTGTGCTGTTCGTCGTCGGAGCGGTCCTCCCGGCGTCGACCGCAGGGACGATTTCGGCCGACGCGATGGCGGCGATTTCGACGAGGCTCTCGTGGTTGACCCGTATCAGCGCGGTCGTCTTCGTGGCGACCGGCGGCCACCTAGCAGGCACAGGCTACACTGCGGAGTCGCTTTTTAGTACCGGCCGTGGTCAACTCGTCGTGGCGATGTTGGTGCTGTGGTTCGTGTTGACCGGGCTCGTTGAGATCGGCTGTAAGCGTCTAGGTGGCTCGGCAGCCGGTGACGACGTTGGGGCGGCCGTCGAGTCGACGCGCCCGATCTTTCTGGCTGCCGGGGCTGTGGCGGTGCTCTTGCTCGTCGACGCCGGGCTGTTGGCGGCTGGCGTGACGTGGTAGGAAACGCGAGACATAGCGCGCTCTCGTCCTGAAACTATCCGTCGCAGCGACCAGTCGGTGATGAACCCATTTGTGGACTATCTCGTTGCCAAACCAAAACAAAAGATTATGATTGAATGGGGTCTCTTCCGAGGTACGGTTGGGTATCGGTCGGACAGGGTCGACGTGGGCACCCCACGTCCGGGCTGTCCGGTTCTACTCCAACGGCGAGCCGACATGAAACTCGAAGACACACGAATCGCCATGTTAGTCGGACCCGGATTCGAGGATCTGGAGTTCTGGGCCGTCTACATGCGTAGAGGGTGTCATAGAAGTGTTCACATGGTTTGTTGAATCAACTCTAACGAATTGAAAACGCCGTACACTTGGTGCACGCTATTCTTAGCTTGTCGTAGCTATGGCGAAAGAGAAGTTCGGAGTCGCTGTTGACGAGGAAATCGTGCGAGAACTAGATGAATTGGTCGCTAAATGTGACGATCTCGGAGTCAGCCGCTCCGAGATCGTCGAAGCCATCCTCACAGCATTCGTTCAATCCGAGACGAATCACGTTAAACAGGTTCGAGAGATCATTATTCGGACACGAAAAGGTACTCTCTAACAGATTTTAAACGTCGTGCACCTTGTGCACGCATCTCTAAGGAAGTAAACCGTTATAATAGTAACTTAACTGACTATAGTGTGTGAAGAGTTCTATGACACGCTCTGCGTATGCAAGAGGAAGGCGCACAGATCGATGTCGTCGGCACGGAAGCCGACGTGGAGTACACGGGCAAAAGCGGCGGGCTCACCGCCGAGAGCGAACTCGCCGCCGCGGAGGTCGACCCGGCGGCAGTTGATGCGGTGTTGGTCCCCGGCGGCTGGACGCCGGACAAGATCCGCCGCGACCAGTCGGTGCTCGACCTCGTCCGGGAGGCCTATGAGGACGACAAAATCATCGGGCTGATCTGTCACGCCGGGCTGGTCGGCATTTCGGCTGGCATCGTCGAGGGCTCGGACGCGACGGGCTCGCTTGGGATCAAAGACGACCTCATCAACGCAGGCGCAAACTGGGTCGACCAAGCGGCGTTCCGCGACGGCAACATCGTCTGGGGACGTGTCGTCGCCGACATCCCCGATTACAACCGTGTCTTGGTGGATACTCTGGCCGAACACGCTGCCTGAGAACCCGCCTCAGTTCTCGATGTGCGCAGGGACGTTCTTGAACGGGTCGACGATTGGTTCGACTCAGAACAGATTATACATAAAAACGTCCCGTCGGAGTTCCACGCGAGTGTAACGAGCGTGGAGCAAGACGGGACGTGAGTGACCGAGCGGTTGCTGAGCGAAGCGAGGCAACCCGAAAGAACGAACGTCCCGTCGGAGATTTGAACTCCGGTCACTGGCTCCGCAAGCCAATAGGATAGTCCACTACCCTAACGGGACTCATCTCATTGTACCCTCGGTTCACATAAGACGGTTACGGTACGGCGGCCCCGTGGCGACTGTCGACACCCCACGCGTCCGACCGAGCCTTCCTCGCCCCGAGGTTTATATCCGATACCGACACAGCCGGTGTATGTCGCAGCTCACACGTGAACGACACCCCTCTCAGGGCCGTGAGAGCCGACCCGGAAGCAGCGTCGACAGCCGGGTGCAACTGGCGCAAGGACAACGCTTATGCGCGGTCTGGCCCTGGCTCAGGATATACTCATGGGTGTCATAGCGGACGTTTACGACGACCTCGACACCGACGTCCCGCTCGAAGAATTCAGAGCGGCCGTCGAAGACAAAGTCGAGCAGATGGGCGGATTGGCCGACGAAGAGACGGCAGCCATGCTCATCGCACACGAACTGAAAGACGAGGAGGTAAACGGCATTGCCGACATCGAACCCGGAATGGAGGAGGTCAAGTTCCTCGGCAAGATCGTCTCGATCGGCGAGCTCCGAACGTTCGAACGCGACGGCGAGGACGCCGAGGGCTGTGTGGTTAACCTCGAAGTCGCCGACGAGACCGGTCGCATCCGCATCTCGATGTGGGACCAACTGGCCGTCTCGGCTGTCGGCAGCCCCGACGGCGAACAACACGGCCAACTTGATGTGGGTGACGTGCTCCGGATCGCCGGTCGACCCAAAGACGGCTACAACGGCGTCGAGGTCAGCGTCGACAAGGCCGAACCCGACGAGGACGCGGAGGTCGACGTCGAAGTACTGGACGTCCACCGCGTCGAAGACCTCTCGTTGGGCCTGTCGGACGTCAATCTCAAAGGCCGAATTCTCGATGTCGGCACCGTCCGCACGTTCGACCGCAACGACGGCTCGGAAGGCCGTGTCTCGAACCTCGCCGTTGGCGATCCAACCGGCCGGATTCGAGTGACGATGTGGGACGAAAAAGCCGACCGTGTCGACGAACTCAGTGCGGGCGAGTCGGTCGAGATCGTCGACGGCTACGTGAAAGAACGCGACGGGAGCCTCGAACTCCACGTCGGCTCGCGCAGCGCGGTCGAATCGTTGGAGGAAGCAATCGAGTACGTCCCCGAGACGACCGATATTGGATCTGTGGAAATCGGCCAGACGGTCGACATCGCTGGCGGCGTCATCGAGTCGGATCAAAAGCGTACGTTCGACCGCGACGACGGCTCACAGGGCCAGGTCCGAAACATCCGACTCAAGGACGAAACGGGCGATATTCGGGTCGCGCTCTGGAGCGAAAAGGCCGACAAAGACATTGAGCTCGCCGACCACGTACTCGTTACCGACGCAGAGATCCAAGACGGCTGGCAGGACGACCTCGAGGCCTCCGCTGGCTGGCAGTCGACGGTCAGCGTGCTGGAATCCGGTTCGGGGAGCCTCGAAACCGAACAGGCGGCCGAAGACGAGCGCAAGGCAGAGGCCGCCGCAGCCGGGGGGCTTGCTGCCTTCGAGGACGGCCAGTCGCCAGCGAACTCAGCAACCGAATCGACCGACAGCGAGTCAGCCGCGACCGACAGCGAGTTGTCGGACTCTTCGGGAGTCGTCGAGTTCACTGGAACGGTTGTTCAGACCGGCGAACCCGTGATTCTCGACAACGGCACCGAGACACGGACCGTCGAGACGAATGAGTCGCTCAGACTCGGCGAGGAAGTGACCGTTCGTGGCCCTGAAACCGGGGGGACGATCAACGCCACGGAGCTGTTTTAAGTAACGCTCGCTCCCCGAGTGCCGTTCGATGCTGACGTGTGCGAAATCGTAACGGAAAGCATTATACGACACACAGCCCGGTATTTGGGTATGAGTGTTGAGTTGCCGTTCGCCCCGGTAGACGCTATTATTCGGCGCAACGCAGCGTCACTCCGAGTGAGTGCCGATGCCGCCGAGGAACTGGCACGGCGCGTTCAGCGCCACGGCGCGGCGCTCGCTGTTGAGGCCGCCGAGACGGCAACCCAGGACGGCCGTAAAACATTGATGGCCGAGGATTTCGGCGTGTATCAGGTCGTCGACCGCGACGAGTTGGAGCTCCCGGTCGCGCCGGTCGACCGGATCGCCCGGCTCGATATCGACGACAGCTACCGGGTGTCGATGGACGCCCGGATCGCGCTGGCCGACATTCTCGAAGATTACACCGAAAACGTGGCGGCCGCGGCGGTCAAACTCGCTCGCCACGCCGACCGACGCACCGTACAGGCCGACGACATCGAAATGTACTTTTCGCTTTTCGAATAATGCAGTTTGGATACAGCGAGGCCTGTCTGAAGCACGATACCGGCGAACGACACCCCGAAACGGCCGACCGATTGCGAGCGATCAAACGCGGCCTGCAGCAACAACACGGCGTCGACTACCAGGATACCGAGTCGGCCTCACGCGAGGCAGTTGCGGCAGTTCATACCGACAGCTACGTCGACAAACTCGAAACGTTCTGCGAAGACGGCGGCGGCAACTGGGACCGCGATACGGTCGCCGCCGAAGCGACCTGGGAGGCAGCCCTCCAGAGTGCCGGACTCGCCCAGTGGGCGGCCGGAGCCGCGCTCGATGGCGCGGATGGCAGACAGACGCCGTTCGCACTGGGTCGACCGCCGGGCCACCATGCGGTCAGCGACGACGCCATGGGCTTTTGTTTCTTCAACAACGTCGCGGTCGCCGCCCAACGACTCATCGATACCGGCGAGATCGACCGAGCCGCCGTCTTCGACTGGGACGTTCACCATGGCAACGGCACCCAGGACATCTTCTACGACAGCGACGACGTGTTCTACGCCTCGATCCACGAAGAAGGAATCTACCCTGGCTCAGGAGCCGTCGACGAAGTCGGCGAAGGTGACGGCGAGGGAACGACGCTCAACGCCCCGCTTCCGGCGGGCGCTGGCGATCCCGACTATCTCCATGTAATCGACGAAGCCCTCGATCCAGCGCTCGCCGCGTTCGATACTGACCTCCTGATCGTAAGCGCGGGCTTCGATGCCCACCGCCACGACCCCATCTCGCGACATCGCGTGTCGACCGAGGGCTACGCGCTGATGACCGACCGCATGCGAACGATCGCCGACCGCAACGACGCGGCGCTGGCGTTCGTGTTGGAGGGCGGCTACGGGCTGGATACGCTCGCGGACGGCGTCAGAATCGTCCACGAAACGTTCGACGGCCGCGAGCCAATCGCCTGCGAAGATACCCCTGACGAGCCAGCGGTCGAGGTTACGAAAACGCTTCGTGAGAAGTTAGATTTCGACTAACCGCAGTAGCCAGCGGCTACCCGCACACATGTACACCGCTCAGTACTCCCGGTGAGTCATCGAACCGACCGAAATCCGAACCAGCGTGTTCTCCGAATACGCCCCTTTGTCGGCATCGTATTTCGCGTTAATTTGTCGGTTCGCTTCGGCGAACGCTTCGGCATCGTCGACCACGGTCGCAGTGCCAAGAAGCGAGACCATCCACTCGGTGTGGCCGTTGTGGTCTTTTTGAACCGAGAGCGCGACCCGCGGGTTCTCACGGATGTTGGCCAGTTTCTTGCCGTCGGTGACGATCTCGATCGTTTGGTTGTCACAGCGGTACCAGACGGCTGCGACGTGTGGGCGGTCGTCGACGCTGGTCGCCAGATGCGCGATCAGTGGCTCCGAACTGAGAAGCGATTCTGCGCGCTCGGTGCTGGATGGTGACACGGAACCATAGAGCACTGAAACAAACAAAAGTCGACTGGCCGGGGGTCGAATATGATCGGGGTCACCGCGATTCATGATCGAACGCGTTTCAGCCGATTTAACACCGCCTTGCACACAACAAGTCGTATGGTCGACCACTCAGAGACGTTCAACTGTACGATCACCGACTGGGACTATTTATATAACCGCTGTCGAGACGTGAGCAGACAGGTCAGGGCTGCACAGTTCGAGCCGGACGTCGTCGTCGCGCTGGCTCGCGGCGGCTGGTTCGCGGGGCGCTGTCTGTGTGATTTCCTCGGACTCGACGACCTGACGAGCCTCAAAATCGAACACTACGTCGGCACTGGCGAGACGGCTGACGAGCCCCAGATCCGGTATCCGATGCCGCAGGGCTGTCTCGACGGTAAGGACGTGCTCATCGTCGACGATATCGCCGACACGGGTGGGTCGATCGAGCGCGCCCACGAATACGTGAGCGAGCGAACGACCGGTGAGGTTCGAACCGCCACCCTGCAGTTGCTCCAAACGAGCGAGTTCGAGCCGGATTTCGTCGGCGAACAGCTCGAGACGTGGACCTGGGTCGTCTATCCGTGGAACTTCATTGAGGACCTCTCGGAGCTAATCGGCCGGATTCTGTCAACCGTCGACGAACCGATCGACACCCAGGCGATCAGACGCCAGCTCGCCGAGCGCTACGACATCGGCCAGATCGAACTGGAGACCACCCAGCCCAACCGCCTCGGTGAGGTTCTCGAACTGATGGTCGACCGTGGACAGATCGAACTCGTTGGTGACGACGCGTGGGCGCTGTCGGCTGAAGCAGAAGCCTGAGACAAACAATACCGTACTGCAACCCGACTGACGGTACTCTCAGTCGTCGATCGGCTCGACTTCGGAGCCATCGTCGTCATCCGCTGGCGGTTCGGAGCCGTCGACAGCTTCCTCGTGGTCGATTTCCTCTTCAGAATCCGTCGACGATTCGACTGCTTCGGGGTCTTGAACCCAGAGATCACCGAACAGGTCGTCCTGCTGGAGGCGAATCTGGCCGCGATGGGCGAGAAATAGCAGCGCGAGATAGGTCATAAACGGGCGACCGCCCGAGGTTTTGATTTCAGCGTACAGCAGTTCGGCCCGCCCCTTGTCGAACTGCGGTTGGAGAACTGCGACGACGTCGTCGATAACCTGGTCGATATCCTCGGTGTGGGTTGTTCCGGTCACGTCGCCTTCGGTCGGTTCGTCCTCGGGGCGGAACTCGTCGGCCGACCGGTAGTCGACCGTTTGGGTACCGCGACTGTACCCACGCGGCGACTCGGAGGTGTCGTACTCCCGGCGGCGTTTCCACCAGTTGTCGCGCTCGGCCTCGCGAAGCTCGCGGACTAACTCGTCGAGCGTTTCGGGCGATCCACGGGTCCGTTTGCGGTCGAGTCGGCGGTCCATCTCGTCTTCGAGCGCGTCGACCGGATCGAATCCCGGCTCGGCGTCGGCGGCCTCGCTCATCGCCATCTCCCACGGTTCGGGTTCGTCTTTCGGTTCGGGCTCGGGCTCGGCCAGTAGCTGGTCGCCTTTCATCCGCAGGAGCACGCTCGCGTAGAACAACGCGCGCGCGGTCGTCCGGAGGTCGGTCCGGGCGAGCTCCGAGAGGAACGCATCGGTGACCTCGACGATGTCGATATCCCAGGGGTCGATCTCGCCCTCGTTGGCCAGCTGGACCAACAGTTCGACCGGCTCGACGCCGTCGTCATCGTCGCCCCCTAGGTCGCCCGGGTCGACCGGCAATTCGCTCGTGTCGGCAGCCACTTCAGCGGCGTTGGGCGGCGTCGACTCCGCGTCTGGCGCCGATCGGTCAGCGCCGGTCGTCCCGGCTCCGGCGACCTCCGGCGACTCAGTCATTGGCCGGGGCCTCCTCGACTCTGTCGTCCGTCTCGCCGAACTGGATACCGGTCACCGCGCTGTAGTTTTCCTCTTGCATCGTGACGCCGATCGCCCGCTCGGAGCGTTCGAGTAGCGCCGACCGGTGGGAAACGACGACGAACTGTGCGTCGCCCGCCAGATCGTCGACCATCTCGCCGACCCGCTCGGCATTCACGGCGTCGAGGAAGGCGTCGATCTCGTCGAGCGCGTAGAACGGCGCGGGGTTGTGTCGCTGGATGGCGAAAATAAACGCGAGGGCAGTCAGCGACTTCTCGCCGCCGGACATCGCCGCTAGCCGCTGGATCGGTTTGTCGGCGGGCTGGGCCTTCATCGTCAGTCCGCCCTCGAATGGATCATCGGGATCTTCGAGAACGAGTTCCCCTGTCCCTGCCGAGAGCCGCGAGAAGATGTCCTCGAAGTAGCCGTTGATCGACTCGAAGGCGTTCATGAACGTCGACTTCTTTTCGGACTCGTACTGATCAATCCGATCGCGGATGCCATCGCGCTCTTCGATGAGGGTGTCTCTGCCCTCAGTCAAGCGGTCGAGTTCGGCTTCGACCTCGTCGTACTCCTCGATCGCCAGCATGTTCACGGGTTCGAGCGCCTCCATTTTCGTCTCCAGCGTGGCGATCCGCGATTCGACCTCGTCGTGATCCGGAATCTCCTCGGGGTCGTACTCGCCGACTGCGGCTTCGAGCTCGTTGATCTCCCATTCGAGCCGGTCGACCGTCTCGCGGTGGCTTTCGAGCGTGGATTCTATCGCAGCGACCGCCTCTTGGGCCTCATCGCGGTCGGCTTGGGCGGATTTGACGGTGGCTCTGCGTTGCTCGCGGTCGGCTTTGAGCTCGACCAACTCGCTTTCGAGTTCCTCGACAGCCGCGCGTTTCTCCTCAAGCGTCGCTTCTTTGGTCTCGATCTGGCCTTCCAGTTCGGCGATTCGGTCTTTCGCCTCGGCCTTTCGGTTCTGGGCCGTCTCGATAGTGTCGTGGAGCTCTTCGACGGCCTCTTCGGCGTACTGGCGTTCGAGCCCTTTCTCGTTGATCCGGCTGTCGACGGTCTCGATTCGCGCGTTCTGATCGCGGATCTCCTCGCGGATCTCGTCGGCTTGAGCGGTGAGTTCAGGAATTTCCGAATCGGCGAGTTCGGTTTCGAGCTCGGCGATCGTCTCCTCGACAGCCTCGCGTTCGGCCTCGATCTCGGCGATCCGCTCGTCGACCGACTCCATTTCTTCGGTGACGCTCTCGCGTTCGGCTTCGATCTCTTCGAGGCGGTCTTCGAGACGCTCGATTGTCGCTTCGGTGTCGTCGATCTCCTCGCGTGTCCGTTCGATATCTGTCTCGATGGCCCGAACCGTCT
Organism: Halohasta sp. A2; assembly: GCF_056175805.1. Taxonomy (NCBI): domain Archaea; kingdom Methanobacteriati; phylum Methanobacteriota; class Halobacteria; order Halobacteriales; family Haloferacaceae; genus Halohasta; species Halohasta sp. A2. The sequence goes on from NZ_JAQFWV010000006.1 coordinate 38,994, forward strand.
CGGTGGCATCGGATTTTCGATCCCTCGCGTCGTCGATCTGGCCTTCGATCTCGCGGATCTCTGAGTCGTGTTCTCGGCGTTTGTCTTCGAGTCGACCGATCTTCTTGGCGATGCGTTCGAGCTTTCCCTCGCCGGATTTCGAAAACGAGTAGCGCGAGCCGCCGCCCGACCCACCGGTCATCGCGCCCGAGCGCTCGACGAGGTCGCCGTCGAGCGTGACCATGCGGTACGTTCCCATGAACTGTCGGGCGGTCTGCATGTCTTCGACGACGAGCGTCGAGCCGAGGACATAGGAGAACACAGATTCGAATCGCGAGTCGTAGTCGACGAGATTCCGAGCGAAGTCGACGACGCCCGGATCATTGGGGATCTGCGGCAGGCTCCGATTGTCCATCTTCGTGATCGGCAGAAACGTCGCTCGGCCCGCGTTGCGGGATTTGAGGTAGTCGATGCAGTCCGAGCCGACGCCGTCGTCAGCAACCACGACGTTGGCGAGCCGGCCACCGGCGGCGGTCTCACAGGCGGTCGCATACTCGCCGTCGACGCTTCCGAGATCGCCGACCGCGCCGTGGACGCCGGCCATGCTGGCGTTGAGAATCGTCGTCACCGCGCGTGGCCACGAGGTGTCGCCGGAGTCCGAGGCACGGGCTTCGAGGGTGGTGTACTCGGATTGGGCCTCTCGAAGGTCGTTTTCGACCTCGTCGAGCGCGGCTTTGTGCTCGCGGCGGTCCTCGCGGAGCATCTCGATCGTCGCGTCGATCTTTTGTTCGTTCTTTTCGGCCTTGTCGAGTTCGCTGTGAAGCTCCGAGAGCGTCGCCTTCAACTCGGGTAGGTCGGTCTGTGCGGCCTCAATATCCGATTTGGCCTCGCTGACCTCGGTCGACCGCCTGCGGGCGTCGTCGAGCAGTCGGTCCTTTTGGCGCTGGGCGTCGTTGGCGTCGGACTTGAGCGATTCGAGCCGGGATTTTTCGTCGCTCAGCTCGGTTTTGAGCTCGTCGAACTCGGTGTCGACGGTCTCGATTTTGTTCTGAACCGCCTCGAGTTCGGCTTCTTTCGTCTGGATCGTTCCTTTGATCGAGGCTTTTTTGACCTTGTGGTCGCGGATCTCGGCTTCGAGTTCGTCGACCTGTTCCTGTTTTCGGTCGAGTTCGACAAACGCGCCGCGCCGTTCGTTCTCGGCCTCGTCGACGCGTTCTTCGGCGGTCTCGATCCGGCCTTCGAGTCTGTCGATTTCGCCCTTGACGGACTCGATCTCGCGTTTGATCGCGAGCTGTTCGTCCTCGCCCTTGCGTTCGATTTCGCGATTGAGCGCTGCGAGTTCGTCTTCGAGTCGGCCCAGTCGGCCCTGTTTGGCATCGAGCGTCGACTGCCGCTCGGCGAGCGTCTCCTCGCAGTCGGCGATCTGTTCTTCCGTGCGGGCGAGGTGCTCGCGTTTGTCTTCGAGCTCGGCGGCTTTCAGATAGCCCTCGTACTCCGATTTCTCCTCGCGGTACGACTGGTATTCGAGCGCGGTTTCGCGCTCGTCGGCGAGCTGGTCGAGTCGCTCCTGTTTGTCGTCGATTTTGAGACTCGCCTCGTTGATGCGCTCTTTGACAGCGTCGAGCTCTTCGAAGGCGGCCTCCTTTTTTTGGTCGAACTCGGCGACGCCCGCGATCTCGTCGATAATACCGCGGCGCTGGAACGCCGACATGTTGATGATTTCGGTCACATCGCCCTGCATCACGACGTTGTAGCCTTCGGGGGCGATGCCCGCCTGCGACAGCAGGTCCTGAATGTCACCGAGGTTGACCGAGCGCTCGTTGAGGTAGTAGTACGAGTAGTAGTTGTCCTCGGTCTGTTTGACCCGGCGTTTGATCGTGATCTCGTCGACGTCGCCGATCCGGTCGGTACCGGCGGCGGTGACGACCTGTTCGCGCGAGAGCGTCCCCTTGCTGTTGTCGAGAACGACCGTGACGCTGGCCTCGCGGCTACCGCCACTGGCGTCTTCGTCGCCGTCGTGGCCCGGATTGTAGATGAGGTCGGTGAGCTTCTCGGCGCGGATGCCTCGTGTGCGCGCGAGACCAAGCGCGAACAGCACGCCGTCGATAATGTTGGATTTGCCAGAGCCGTTGGGGCCCGTAATAACGGTGAAATCCTCGTAGAAGGGGATGCGCGTCGGTCGACCGAAGCTCTTGAAACCGTCTAAGACGAGGGCTGAGATGTGCATTAGTCACTGACGGCGGCGTCGGCCGCCCGGTCGCGAGAGGTGTCCATCGGTGTGTCGCGACGCAGCCTCAGGCAACGATGATATCGCCCTGGTCGGCGGCGTCGTCTTCTGTCGACTCCTGATCGTCGGCGGTGTTATCAGCTTCGGATGCCGGCTCCGGGTCGGCGTCGGTGGCGTCGGTGGGTGTTTCGGCGTCGTTGCTCGGCGCACGCTCGTGTTTGACGACTTCGACGTGGTCATCGCTTTTGGTCATCGTCTCGGTGGGACTAGCGTCGACCGGAGTGGCCGCCTGCGCTTCCGCCTCCGCCGCAGCGGCGGCTCGCGCTTCGGCGTCGTCTTCGAGCTGGCGGACGCGGGCTTTGGTCTCGACGAGTTCTTCGGTGAGACCGTTGACTGCCGCACGGAGCTCTGCAATCTCGCTTTCGAGATCGTCGACTCGATTAGTCATGGATGATGAACGTTACCACGGACGTATAAAACTGTGTCAGACTCCTGTGGGAGAACTGACCGATGTGGGGGCCGTCGGTCCCGCGAACTAGAGGCAGGGGTAGGCGTCGGACGTCGATGCCTATCGGTTCGTTCGGGTCACCGAAGGCGGGTGACTGCCGTTTTCGATGGCCACCCTTCGGACCGTTTCGGGACGAAGGGCCGGGTCGAGCGGGCACTCTGGTCCGCCGGAGTTGGACGACGAAAGCTGAACGGTCGACTGTTCGGCCCGACCGGCTACGATCGCCTCGCGCTCGACGGTCGTCAATCTGGACAGACGTACGTATGTGCGCATGCGAGGGACAACAAATCAAGTCGACAGGTGGGAGTCAGTCGTCGACCGCCCCGTCGTCAGAACACCCTCCGAACAAATCCAATATATACATACATACCATAATAATATGCTTTTATAGAATATATATTGTTGATAGAATGGTATGAAGGACTGGAGGCCATTTCAGAACGACGAACAGGGAGTGAGTCCGGTGATTGGGGTAATTTTGATGGTTGCAGTGACCGTGATTATCGCCGCCGTTATCGGGTCCAGCGTGCTTGGACTGGGCGATTCGGTGAGCGATAGTCCGCCGCAAGTATCGTTTAATGCTGAGCAGGAAGATATAGAAGTTCATGAAGATCCCGGTGAATCGGGTCCGTCAGAAAACTTTCCTGGGCTAACTATTACTCATGACGGTGGAGAGGACGTGGACAAGGACGACATCTCTGTAGAAGTCAATGGTGAACCTGCATACGCGACTTTAGTACCCGCAGACGCCTTTTATCCTAATAGTGTTGCTAATGAAGATAAAACACATCCGATTAATCCGTGGGAGAACGTAGATGGTGATTCCATCTCTTCGGGAGATTCAACAACAATAGTACTAGGAACAGAGATTATACAAGAGGAAGACCTAACAGTTGGAGAAGATCCGATTAATTTCGAATATAACTATGGAGACGCAGGTGATAAATCACTTGTATATATAAATGATGATGAAAAGACAATTGCAGAAGATGATGGTGCACGCCTCGAAGAAGGCGACGAGGTCCGTATCACGTGGGAGTCGGGCGATCAGAGCCAGACACTCCTCGAAGAAGAAATCGAGTAGCTGATCCGCCCACAGACTATTCTTTGAGGTATCGACTCAACTCTTCATGACAATCAGATAGACAACACGAATCGTCGACCGCCAGCGCGTCAACCGCTCCGTTAGCCTTTAGCGGACGGGCGGCAAACCCCGGGTAATGACTGCGCAGGCCGTCGAATCGACTGAACACACGGTCGTCATCGGACTGGAGGTCCACGTCCAGCTCGAAACGTCGACCAAGATCTTCTGTGGCTGTTCGACCACCGCGGACGACGACGAGGAGCCCAACACCCGTACCTGTCCCGTCTGTCTGGGACTGCCCGGTGCGCTGCCGGTGCTCAACGAAGGAGCCGTCGAGGCCGCGGTCAAAATCGGCAAGGCACTGAACGCCGAGGTGCCCGAACGAACCACGTTCCACCGGAAGAACTACTACTACCCCGACCTCCCGAAGAACTTCCAGCTCACCCAGTACGACGCCCCGATCTGCCAACAGGGGAGCCTCGAAATCGCCGTCGAGGGCGAGCGCCGTGAGATCGGCATCACGCGTGCGCATCTCGAAGAGGACCCCGGAAGTCTCCAGCACAAAGGCGGACAGATCGACACCGCCGAGGCGACCCTAATCAACTACAACCGGGCTGGAACGCCGCTCGTGGAGATCGTCACCGAGCCGGATTTCCGCTCGCCCGCCGAAACCCGCGCCTTTCTCGCCAAACTCGAAGGTGTGCTCGAATATCTCGGCGTGTTTGATCCCACCCGCGACGGCAGCCTGCGCGTCGACGCCAACATCTCGCTGGTCGACAGCGACGAAGTCGACGGCGATGACGGCTCGATTCCCGACGCGGTGCTCGCCGATGCCAACCGAACTGAAGTCAAGAACATTTCGAGCCACAAGGGCGCCGAAAAGGCGCTGGCCTACGAAGTCACTCGCCAGAAGAACGCCGTCCGTCGCGGCCGTGTGATCGAAACTGAAACCCGCCACTGGGACGAAACGCGGGGGATTACGGTCTCGATGCGCTCGAAGGAGTCCGAAGCCGACTACCGCTACTTCCGAGAGGCCGATCTCCCGCCGCTCGAAGTTTCTCACTGGAAAGACGAGATTCCGATCCCCGAACTCCCCGATGCGCGCCGTGAGCGGTTTATAAGCGAATACGGCCTCGACAGCGAGTCGGCCTCGAAGCTCACCTCGACCAAGGAGGTCGCGGATTTCTTCGAGTCCGTTGCCGAAAACTTCGATGCGGATCTGGCGGCGACGTGGGTCGCTGACAATTTGCTTGGCGAACTCAACTACCGCGATATGGAAATCACGGACGTCGACCACCGCCTCGACGAATTTACGCGCCTCATCGGGTTAGTCGACGCCGACGAACTCACGGTCAAAAACGCCGAGGAGGTCGTCCTGCGGGAGATGCTCGACGAGGGCGACGATCCGGAGACGATCATCGATCACGAGGGCCTCGGCAAGGCCGACGACGATGCCATCGAGGGGTTCGTCGACGAGGCGATCGAAGAGAATCCCGAGGCGGTTGAGGACTACCACAACGGCGAGGGCGGTGCGCTGAACTTCCTCGTCGGCCAAGTGATGCAGAAATCTAAGGGCTCGGCCGATCCAGGCAGCGTCAACGAACTCCTTCGCTCACAGTTGGCGGATTGAACTCACCACAACGGGTTCGGTGAGCGTGTCGACCGCCACTCGCATAAAAAGGTACGACAAATTGCGCCCGAATAGTCACCCTTCTGTCGATCCTCTATCTCAGTGTAGAGATAGGGGGCATCTACCTATTATGGGGGGATTCAGGTGCGTCCGGAGTTCGGGCAAAACTATCTCTACCTGAATGGTCTCGCGTCTACTGGGGGGTAAACGCGGTGTCCATTCATGCAGGAATCACAGACCCGTGTCGCAGCCTCGATGGCCTATGCGGGCAACAAGGCACCTCACCGAGTACCACCGATCCGTCGACTGGTTTGTTGACTGAAGTACGTGGTCTCAGTATTCATAGTAATACGTCATATCGCTCTTGGGCCAACTGCTTGTATTATGAGACCGTATGAGTGTTATTGCGACCTTTGTTATCGACTCTGAGAGCTTCCCGCTCGGGAAATCAATCGAAAACCAGCCAACTGCCGAAATCGAGATCGAGCGGATCGTGCCGATGCGAGAGGACACGTTCCCCTTCATTTTCGTCTGGGATCACACAAACTTCGAACGGTTTGAGGAAACGATGCGTTCGCTTCCGGAGATCGAACTGATCACGCGGCTCGAAACCTTCGGGAACGGGAGACTGTACAAGATTTCGTGGGAGACAGACACCTCCCCCTTACTTCTCGAAATCAAGGCTAACGATGGCGTTATTCTATCAGCGCGCGGGGATACGATGGCCTGGGAGTTCGAACTCCGGTTTCCCGAACACGTGAACGTCTCGGGGTTCTTCCGTGACGTAACCGCCGGCAGTGACATCGATATGAAACTCAAGTCACTGGTTCAGGAGATGACGTTCGAGTCGACCGAATCCAGATCGGTTCTCACCGGCAAACAGGAACGGGCCCTCGAAACCGCCCTTGAGATGGGGTACTACGACGTGCCTCGTGGGGCGCATCTCGACGACGTCGCCGATGCCCTCGATAGCTCGCCGTCGGCGGCCAGCGCGCTGTTGCGGCGTGGCTGTAATCAGTTTTTCCAACACCACTTTACCGGATAGCTCATACGGTTGATTGGAGGACGCTACCGCACGACTGCTCACCGGGCAGCCGTCGAGTCGGTACCCGTCTACAGGAAACCGTATCAGTCGGTCGGCGCGGGCGTCGACGCCTCGCGCTCGACGATACCACTTTTCCACGTCCCGAGCCGGAACCAGAAGACAGCGACAATAAAGGAGGCGAACGCCCCGAACGAAAACGCCCACCACAGGCCGTCGACGCCCCAGTCGAACGCCGTGATCGTCAGTCCTGTCCCTGGAATCGCGTAGGCCCACCCGAAAGCGAGGACGAGGGCGGTGGGAACCCGGAAGATCCACCGCGAGAGGAACGAAAGCACCATGGCGACTTTGGTGACCCCCGCCCCGCGGAAGCCGCCCTGAATCACCATCACACCGCCGAAGAAGGCCCAGAACGGCGCGATGATCCGCAGGAAGACGATCCCCTCGTCGATGACCGCAGGGCCGTCGATGAACACGCCGATGGCCGCCGCGGGAAACGCGACGACGACTCCGGCCGCGGCAAAGAGGATCGCCATCGTCGCGGCGGTCGCCTTCCAGACAACCTCCGCGGCACGGTCGGGCGTCTTCGCGCCGAGGTTCTGGCCGACGCCCGTTGCGGTGGCCTGCCCCACGGCTCCCGCGACGGTCCAGGAGACCGACATTAGCCGGATGCCGATGCCGTAGGCCGCAATCGCGGCGACTGAAAACTGGGCGACGAAGCCAGCCATCACGACCGCCGCGAAGCTCCGGGCCCAGCCGTCGATCGTCGCCGGGGTGCCGATGTCGACCAACCGTCGCTGGAGGCCCCAGTCCGGTCTGAGGTCCGGGAGGCGGAGCCGAACGCCGAAACCACCGATGAGGAGTATATAAACCCCCACCGTAGCAGCGACCCCGCGGGCGATGAACGTGGCGATCGCCGCCCCTTGCGTGCCGAAGGCGGGGATCGGTCCCCAGCCGAGGATAAAAACCGGGTCGATGACGACGTTCAGCCCGGCCGACAGCAGCATCAGCCACATTGCGGTTTTGGTGTCGCCCGCGCCCTGCAAGGCGGCGCGGAAGGCGAAAAACAGGAAGGTGAGGGGAAGAGTGAGGAAGATGATCTCGATATAGGCCAGCGCCTCGGTGTACACCTGCCCCTCCGCGCCGATAGTCGACAACAGCGGCTCGCGGAATCCCAGCCCGATGGCGGCCAACACAGTAGCGACCGCCGTGGTCAGCAGCGCGGTCTGGCCGACGACCCGGTCGGCTTCTCGCTTGTTGCCCGCGCCGATGTGCTGGGATACTAAGGCAATGGTCGCCGCCGTGATCCCCATCGCCGTCGAGACGAACATCCACGAGAGCGGGAACATCAGCGAGACGGCGGCGACGGCCTCGTCGCTCACGCGGCCGACCCAGAACATATCCGCGAGGTTGTAGAACGTCTGCAGCAGGTTCCCGAGCACCAGCGGCCACGCCAGCGAGACGAGTCGCGGGGTGATCGCCCCGGTCGTCATGTCGACTGGCGAACTCCGTTTGCTCACGGGGATCGCCTCGGCTCGGTCAGCCCCATGCGGATCACCGGTCGACGATGTCCTCGACGGTCAGCAGGCGCGTTTCGGGATCGACCGCCGCGTCGACAACGACACCCGCCAGCCGGTCGACCGAGACGGGGCGGGCATCGCCGAGTCGCTCGGCGAGCGGATCGATCTCGTCGACGAGTTGGCAAAGGTAGTTGAGCGGTCGCGGAAAGTGTGGCTGGCCGGGGCCGTAGACGGGTCCAGGCCGAAGAATAACCGTCTCCAGAGAGAGGCTTTCGATCGCCCGTTCAGCCCGTCGTTTCGACTGAAGATACGCCCGGCGAGCTGTGGGGTAGTTGGCCGCAGACGAGAGCAAGACGTATGTGTCGACGCCAGCGCGTTCGGCTTCGAGAGCAGTAATAATGGCCGAATCACCGTTGAGTCGCTCGAAGGTGACGCCCTCACGCGGCCGTTCGTGGGCGATTCCGACCGAGTGGACGACAGCGTCGACCCCACGAAGACGGTCGCGCCAGACGTGTGGCGAAAACAGGTCGGCGCTGGTCCATTCGACGTGATCGACCCAACCACCGACCACGCCGTCGGGACGGCCGCTCCGCGAGACGCTTCGAACCTCGTGGCCTGCCGCGACCGCCTGTCGACAGATCGCCTGTCCGATGAACCCACTGCCGCCGACAACGAGAAGCCGTGCCATACCCTCAGTTGGGGTGGAAGGTACGTGGGAGTTGTGGTCGAAACAGCCGTGACTTTCTCAAGGTAGGCGGTGGCTACTTAACTACAACGCCCAGCGCCGACAGCGCAGTGACCGAGACGACCGTGATGACGACCGTCCAGCCGGCGATGCTCGCGGTCATCCACAAGGCGGTCGACCGTCGCGTCGACCCGAATCCGAGCGCCAACAACGCGGCAAGATGTACACCGGTACTAATCGGTGATGCCACCGCCAAGCCGGGGAGGCCGTATTTTTCCCACAGCCGTCTGATTCGTTTGTGTCGACCTGACGATTCTATCGTGGCACCTCGGCGTTCTGAAAGCGCCGTAACCCGCTTGTGGGCGATGATGATCCCGTAGATCGGCAGCAGATTCCCACCGAAGGCGACGACGGCAACTGCCACGGGTTGGAGACCGAGTCCAATGCCGATCGGAATGACGACCAGTATTTCGAGCAGCGGCGTCGCTGCCAACAGAAAGACGAGGAGGTACTGTCCGATCCCGCCAGCGTCAGCGATCTGGTCGCGTGCCCACGCTTCGGGATTCGAAAGGAGAACACCGCTGGTGGCTGCGGTCTCGGCGGCCACTGCGGCGACGTGTTCCATACCGGTTCGGAGCGACGCAACGAAAATAAGGCGTGCGACTCGGCTATCGACACCGGGTGTGGCGGGTTAGATTCGGTCGACCGTTCCAGACGGTTCGGGTTCGTCGGTCGACGCCTCGTCACCCTTGGCGGCACAGTCGGCTTTGATCGCTGCACGAATCGCCACACTAAGTAGGATGACCCCCTCGATACGGGCGGCTGTGATGACCCACGGTTTCGCGGTTGGAGCCGAACCCTCGTACTCGTAACTGAGTCTCGTTAGTGTCGAAAGAACGCGGTCGGGGTATAGTGCTTCAAGTAGTCCGAAGACGCCGATGAGGAGTTTGAGCATATCGTACCAGTCGACCGGGTGAGACAAAAAATCGCGGGTCGACGGTCGACTGCCAGTCAGCGCGAAAGGTTTAGGCCACAAAGCGGCGTATCTCGCCCAATGAGTCGCGGCCCTGCACTGATCATCACCGAAAAGGACAACGCCGCCCGGCGGATCGCCGAGATCCTGAGCGGCGGCACCGCCGACGCCACACGGGAAAACGGCGTCAACGTCTACAAATGGGGCAGTAAACGCTGTATCGGTCTCTCCGGCCACGTCGTCGGCGTCGACTTCCCCGCCGAGTACAACGACTGGCGCGACGTCGAACCGGTCGAACTGATCGGCGCACCGATCGAAAAGCAGCCGACCCAACAGAACATCGTCTCGGCGGTCCGCTCGCTGGCCCGAAACGCCTCGAACGTCACCATTGCCACCGACTACGACCGCGAGGGCGAACTGATCGGCAAGGAGGCCTACGAACTCGTCCGCGAGGTCAACGAGGACGTCGAGATCGACCGCGTTCGATTCTCTTCAATCACCGACCGCGAGGTTCATAGCGCCTTCGACGAGCCCGACGACCTTGATTTCGATCTGGCGGCCGCTGGCGAGGCCCGACAGGTAATCGATCTCATCTGGGGCGCGGCGCTCACCCGCTTTCTGTCGCTTTCGGCCCGCCAACTCGGCGACGATTTTATCTCCGTTGGCCGGGTTCAAGGGCCCACTCTCAAACTGATCGTCGACCGCGAACGCGAGATCGACGCCTTCGATCCCGAAGCCTACTGGGAGCTGTTTGCCGACCTCGAAAAGGCCGGCGAGGGCGGGTTCGAGGCCCAATACTTTTACCGCGATGAAGACGGCAACGAGGCCGAACGCGTCTGGGACGGCGACCGCGCTGAGGCCGTCTACGAGGTGCTGTCGTCGACCGACCAGGCGACGGTCGACTCGGTTCGTCGGCGGACCCGAACCGACAGACCGCCGGCCCCATTTAATACGACCCAGTTCATTCGCGCAGCGGGCTCGCTGAACTACTCGGCCCAGCGCGCGATGAGCATGGCCGAGGACCTCTACACTGCTGGTTACATCACCTACCCCCGAACCGACAACACGGTGTATCCCGAAGATCTCGACCCCGAAGAGCTGCTGGGTGCGTTCGTCGACAGCCGGGCGTTCGGCGATGACGCTGAATCGCTCCTCGAAGCCAGCGAGATCGAGCCGACCGCCGGGGACAACGAGACGACCGACCATCCGCCGATTCATCCGACCGGCGAACTCCCCGAGGCGGGTGCACTCTCCGAAGACGAGTGGGAGATCTACGAACTCGTCGTCCGGCGGTTCTTTGCAACCGTCGCCGACGACGCGACGTGGGAGCATTTAAAAGTCGTCGCGGCGGTCGACGTCGACCAGACGGCCGTCGACGAGCTCCGACTCAAGGCCAACGGCAAGCGGCTGATCGAGGCGGGCTACCACGACGTCTATCCGTACTTCAATCAGCAGGAGACCCACGTTCCTGACGTCGACAAAGGCGAGTCGTTGGCGATCACCGAAACGCGGATCGAGGACAAAGAAACCCAACCGCCCCGGCGCTATGGTCAATCGCGGTTGATCGAGACGATGGAGAAAATGGGGATCGGCACGAAGTCGACCCGCCACCATACCATCGAGAAACTCTACGATCGGGGCTACATCGAGAGCGATCCACCGCGGCCCACGATGCTCGCCCGCGCGGTCGTCGAGGCCGCCGAGGACTTCGCCGACCAGATCGTCAGCGAGGATATGACCGCCCAGTTGGAGGCGGATATGCAGGCGATCGCGGCGGGCGAAAAGGGCTACGACGAGGTGACAACCGAATCAAAGGAGATGTTGGAACGTGTGTTCGATGAGCTGACCGATTCGCGCGAAGAGATCGGTGACCACATCCAAAAATCCCTCAAGGCCGACAAAACGCTCGGTCCCTGCCCGGAGTGTGACGACGATCTGTTGGTTCGCAAAAGCCGCTACGGCTCGTACTTCGTCGGCTGCAACGGCTATCCCGACTGCACGTACACGCTGCCGTTACCATCTACCGGTAAGCCGCTGATACTCGACGAGACCTGCGACGACCACGAGCTTCGGGAGGTCAAGATGCTCGCCGGGCGAAAAACGTTCACCCACGGCTGTCCGCAGTGCAAAGCCGACGAGGCCGACGAGGAAGATGACCTCGTTATCGGAGCGTGTCCAGACTGTGGCGAGGATGAGAACGGCGAACTGGCAATCAAGCGCCTCCGCAACGGCTCGCGTCTCGTGGGCTGTACCCGGTATCCCGACTGCGATTACTCGCTGCCACTACCGCGACGCGGTGAGATCGAAGTCACCGACGAGCGGTGTGAGGAACACGACCTACCCGAACTCGTCGTCGACAACGGGGGCGACGAGCCGTGGGAGCTCGGCTGTCCGATCTGCAACTACCGCGAGTACCAGGCCAAACAGAACGGTTCCGAGCTGGAAACCGTCTCGGGCATCGGCGAAAAGACCGCCGAGAAGCTGAAGACGGCAGGCGTTGATGACGTTGCGGCGCTCAAGGATGCCGATCCTGACGACTTGGCCGAACAGGTCGACGGCGTCGGCGCCGACACCGTCCGAAACTGGCAGATAAAAGCCGACTAACCGGGTTCTCACCGTTTGAAAAGACGGATTCGCTATCGCAGGCAGTGCCTACTGTCTACTCGCCGTGACGCGTATCGGTATCTGTATCCATACCCGTGTTCGTGCCTGACTCCTCGTACGTGTCTGGCTGCTCGTGCGTGTATGCGCGGAGTTCGTCGACCGAAACTTCGTCAAGGACGCCCTCGGTCGTCGCTTCAAGAACGACCGGCGGGGCGCAGCCAGCCTCGCGGGCTTCGAGCCAGCGCGGCAGACAGACACACCAGCGGTCGCCCGGATGAAGCCCGGGGAACTGGAATTCGGGCCGCGGTGTTACCAGGTCGTTGCCTTGGGCGCGGCTGTATTCGAGAAATTCCTGCGTCATGACTGCACAGAGTTCGTGTCGACCCGGATCGCGGTCGAGGTGTCGACAGTGACCGTCGCGCAAAAACCCGGTTTCGGGGACCGTACTACAAGGTTCAAGCGGGCGACCAAGCACGTTCGATTCGTCGGAAGACATACGTCGACATCTCTCGACTGCGAGTTAGGTGTTGGCCTCTTGGGTGCGGCGAGTCGCCCGTGAGACGAGTGAACAAAAGGTGTGGCGGCAGCGTGCTGCCCGGTAGTGCCGCCCCCGTCGGGTGCCGTCCAGTATAAACCGGTAACGGCTCGGTGACCGGTCGGTCCCGTGGCCCCCACCAACGGAGCCAACCGGCGTACGTTCCATCAGTGTCGACGGAACGGCCGAGCAGTATGGCAGCCTTCCCCGGAGTTTCGACCGTCGCGTGTCGTCCCCCAACGACACGGCAACGAGGCCCGCTCCCCCGAACGGGCCTCCCACAGGTCGACCGCAGTGTGCGGATCCGGACTGCGATAGCCGCGTTGTGAGCCCGTTGGCGAGCCCACAGCATGCAGTATCGACAGCCAGTGCAGCCTCGTCGACAGCCGTGTGGGCCGTCACGAAAGGTACAGACAGCGGCTGTCTGCTGCCATATAAGATGTGACGAACGGGAGGTGTAAAACCATCACTGCTATATATACAGGGTCGGCGAACGATCGGGGCTATCTATCTAGAGCCTCGTCGGCTGGCTGCTCGAACAGCATCGTCAGGAGGGACCGTAGCGCTGCACGGAGGTGGTAGTTGACCGTCGGCTGTGAGATGCCGAGCGACTCGCCGATTTCGGTGCCCGTACTCCCGCGCGGCGAGTCGAAGTAGCGCGCGAAAAACGCCGTCCGGAGCGTCTCTTCTTGGCGCGGGGTGAGCCTGTCGAGCAGTTGCATCTGGAAGGTCTCACGCGTCTGCAGGCCTTGGTCGCTCGGGTGTCGAGAGACCACTGTCGACGGATATTCGCGGTTGAGCCGCTCGGTGACCGTCCGAACCGCGGTCGTCTGGGGGACGACCAGCTCGACGTGTTGGCGCTCGCCGTCGGCGTCGATCCGTCTTGGGATCGCCCCGCAGTCGACGAGCGTGGCGGCGAGCAGGGACCCAGAGACGGTCGCTTCGAACAGTGCCATCTCGTCGTGGCGGGTGATCGCCCGAAGCGTCTCGATCGCGAAGTGCTGTTCGGCCGCCCGCTCTACGGCCGCCGTCGACGCTTCGGTCGAAAAGTAGAGGAGCGACCGTCCCTCGCGCTGGGGAACGATCCCTTCGAACGAGACGGTCTCGCCGAGGTGGGCGGCCAGACGGCTCAACACGTCGTCGCTGGCCTCGACGTCGAGTTCGACGACCGTCCGAGCGTCGGTAAACAGCCCGCGTTTGGTTTCGGTCGCGGCGATAACGTAGGCGATGATCCGGCCGAAAACGCCCAGGAGCGTTCGGATGTGCTCGTCGAACGCCGACGGCGCGGTGGCGTACACCGAGAGCACGCCGTAGGTGATCTCCGAGTGAACTAACGGAACGCTGAACACCGACTGGTAGCCGCGCGAGAGCGCCTCCTTTCGCCACGGAGACCGCTGCCAATCCATCGAGATCTGCTCGACCGACACGGGTTCGGTCGTTCTGAGCGCACTGCAAGTCGGCTCGTCGACGACCGACAGGCCGCTGGTCGACAGCTGCTGGTCGAGCCAGTCGAGATAGCCGCCGTCGTCGCCCGCGGTGGCCCGTGTCTCGATCGTGTCGGTCCGGCGGTCAGCCGAGCCGATCCACGCGAACGCATAGCGGTCGAACCCGGCCAACACCGAACAGACGGCGGCCTCGGCCTCCTCGCGGGTCGAGGCTTCGAACAATCGGTCGACGAGTTCGCCGACGAGTTCGTTCGTGTGAGCCAGTGCGGCCAGCTCGGCGGTCTGGTCGGCCAGCGTCTGGCGGTGGGCCTGCGACTGGCGCTCCAGTTCGAGTCGATTGAACGCGGCCGCTACGGTCGCGCCGAGCAGCTCGGCGACGGTCCGCGTCCGCTCGGCGGTGGCTCCGGTGTCGGTGTCGCCGACGAACAGCACGCCGTGCTCTTCGATCGGGATGAACATCGCCCGCCGGTAGGGTGTCTCGGGGTCGAAGACCTCGGGATGGGCGCTCATATCTGCGGTTGTGACGAGTTCGGACTCGAAAAACGCCCGCCCTGAGAGGCTGGTGCTGCTGGCGGGGATCGACGGGAGTTCAGAGTAGCTCGTCTCAACAGCCGGGGTGTGCGCCAGCGGCCGAAAGGCGTTGGTGGCGTCGTCGTAACTGAACATGATTGCGTCGTCGAACCCGAACATCGTGGAGGCGGCCTCGACAGCGATTTCGGCGATACCCCCTTCGGACCGGACCGACAGCAGGTCGTGGGCGGCCTCGTAGAGCGCGGTGAACAGCTGTTCGGTGTGCTTTCGGAAGCTGACATCTCGGACGATACTGACTGTCCCGTGTCCACCATCGATCAGCGTTAGTGGCGTCATCCAGGACTCGACCGGCACTCGCTCGCCGGAGGCTGTCCGAATCTCGGCGGTGAGCATCGTCGCGTCAGCCTCGCCGTCGACCAGCGCCGCCCGGCGGTCACGTGCCTCCGCCATATCCTCGGGATCCGTAATCAGTGCGGCGCTTTCGCCACGCAATTCGGCTGCTGAGTAGCCTGTGAGTTCGGTGAACGCGGGATTGACGTAAACGAACCGCAGCTCGGAATCGAGAATGCAGACGCCGTCTCGAACCGACTCGACGATCTGTTTGTACTGTTCGAGCTCGCGTTCGCGTTGCTTTTCTTCGGAGATATCACGGTAGAACACCGAAATACCGGTTTCGGAGGGGTACAACCGCGCGCGAATCCACGCGTCGGTCGGCTCGGGGAGATACGTCTCGACAGCCGTCGATTCCTGTGTGTCGAGGACCGCTCGGAGGTCGTCTTCGTACATGCCGAGTTCCGGATGGAGATCCGAGAGCTTCGCGCCGACGTAGTCGACGTTAGGATATCGGGATTCGTCGATGGCCTGCGTGCTGAAATAGGTGAACCGAAGGTCGGTATCGAACGCGACAAAGCCGTCGGTCATCCGGTCGAGAACGGTTTCGAGCGTCGTCTCCAGTTCGATCTCCGCCGAGACATCGTCGAGTGTGACCACCACGCCTTCGACCGTTTCGCCGTTGGCCAGCGGCGAGGCGCTGATCGAGAGCCAGCGGCGGCCCTCTTCGGCCGGAACACTGACGAGCTCGTCGACGATCGACTCGCCCGAAGCCAGCACGCGGGCAACGGGCCGATCGGCCATCGGCACCGCCTGGTCGGTTATCGTCCGCATATCCAACGCCTCACAGTCGCTGCCGATCGCCTCGCTCGCCGGCAGACCCATGATCTCTTCGGCGACTGGATTGAGGAGCGTGATTTTACCCGCCGCGTTGAACAGGAGAATCCCGACCTGGCTCAGGTCGACGATCTCCTCGGAGACGCCCTCCGTGTGTGGTTCGTCGGCGTCGGTGTGACCGATCTCGGGTCCATCGGTCTCGAGTAGGTCGGCGTCGGCGTGACCGCGCTCGGAGTGATCCGTCTCAGGTAGGTCGGCGTCGGCGTCGACGCTCGTCGAGGCGGCCGGTGGGGGCTGCGATTCGGGAGTCGCCGAGGCGAGCGTCGAGCGGATCCGGTGGGCCAGAACGGTGTACAGTTCGGGCGGTTCCTGTTTATAAACGTACTCGGTCAGCCCCCGTTCGAGCGTCGGACCGACGGTCGCGGCGGGCTGGTCGGTGATCCAGAGTATCGGAAGCTCGAGCGCAGCGTCCCGTACGGCATTGACGAACGCCGTTCGGTCGGCCTCCGAACCGATCCACTCGCTTACCAGACAGTCGACCTCGGAGGTTCGACAGCGAGCCACGGCGTCTTCGACCTCGTCGACCAACTCCACAGCAAGCCCGGAATCGGCCGCTGCAAGCCCGTCGAGTGCTCCATCCGCCCGCTGGGAATTGAGGTCGACGTAGAGGACCTCTAGTTTCTGCATTTCTTCCAATTAGATAAGCGAGTCAGTCGTATATCACTGTTGATAGTGCGTTGAGAGTAATATTACGTGAGACTTGTGCGATAAAATGTAGATGTGAGCTAGTTAGTTACCATCCGCAGTGATTCACTTGTGCCGGAGATGCCGTCGAGCCGACAGAATCGGCCACCGCACCCTTTTTATTGTCACACAAGACACCTCAATCCAACATGAGCACACGCCCGTGGACCGAGTGGGACCATCTCCTCAAAATCGATCCGGACAAGCCGTTGGTCGACGGCGAGACGTTCGAGGACGTCTGTGCGACCGGCACCGATGCGATCGAGATCGGCGGGACGCTGGGAATGACCGAAGACAAGATGCAGCGAGTGGTCGACGCCTGCGCGGCCTACGACGTGCCGCTGTACCAGGAGCCGTCGAACCCCTCGGTCGTCATCGATTCGCCAGCCTTGGAGGGGTATCTAATACCGACCGTTTTCAATTCGAGCGATCCGTTCTGGATCGTCGGCGCGCACAAAGAGTGGGTGCGGATCGAAAACGGCCTCGACTGGGATCGGACGACGACCGAGGCCTACATCGTCCTGAATCCCGAGGCCTCGGTCGCCGAGTACACCGACGCCGACTGCGATCAGTCGGCCGACGACGTGGCCTCCTACGCGCGGGTGGCCGAGAAGATGTTCGGCCAGGAAATCATCTATCTGGAGTACTCCGGCACCTTTGGGGATTCCGAGATCGTGGAGGCCGCCAGCGATGCGCTTGACGATGCGACGCTGTTCTACGGCGGCGGCATCCACGACTACGACGACGCCTACGAGATGGGCCAACACGCCGACGTGGTCGTCGTCGGCGACCTGCTGCACGACAAGGGCTGCGACGCCGTGAGCGAGACGGTCGACGGCGTCAAG
Organism: Halohasta sp. A2; assembly: GCF_056175805.1. NCBI lineage: Archaea > Methanobacteriati > Methanobacteriota > Halobacteria > Halobacteriales > Haloferacaceae > Halohasta > Halohasta sp. A2. Next base: position 56,513 of record NZ_JAQFWV010000006.1, read on the forward strand.
GACGCCCACACGGCGTCGACGCCGACGAACTAACGTGGCTGTCTGCCTTCCACTTTCTTCTAAGCGATCTCAGACGCCCCAGAACAGCGCAATCCCGAGCGGCGTCACGATCGTCAACAGCAGTTGGAGCGGCAGTCCGACCCGGATGAAATCCGAGAACCGGTAGCCGCCGGGGGCGTACACCATTAGGTTCGTCTGGTAGCCGACGGGCGTCATAAAGGCCGTCGACGCGGCGAACGTCACCGCGAGCACGAACGAAAACGGGTTGGCCCCCAGCGTCGAGGCCGTGTCGATTGCCAGCGGGATCATCAACACAACACTGGCGTTGTTGCTGACGAGGTTGGTCAGCAGCGCGGTGAACAGGTAGAACACCCCCAGCAAGGCAAGCGGCGGCAACAGCGACCCCGAAGCGACGATGAGTTCGCCGAGGAAGGCCGCCGCGCCCGACTCCTCCATGGCGATCCCCAGCGGAATCACGCCCGCCAGCAGGAAGATCACGTCCCAACTGACCGCGTCGTAGGCGTCGGCGGGCCGCAGACAGCCCGAGAAGATCATCGCCACGATGCCGCCGAGCGCGCTGACCATAATCGGGAGGATATCGAACGCTGCCAACCCGACGACGCCCGCGATGATGCCGAGTGCGACCGGGATCTTTCGTTTGTCGAAGCCCTCCCAGTTGTCCTCGCCCGAGACGACCAGCGAGCGGTCTGCTCGGAGCGATTCGAGCGTCGACTCCCCAGCCTGAACCAGCAGCGTGTCGCCGCCCTGCAGACGGAGTCCCCGCATTCGCTCGCGGATGACCTCGCTGCCGCGGCGGATCGCCAGCACCGTCACGTCGTGTCGACGCTGGAAGTCCGAGACGCGAAACGGCCGACCCGTGAGCCACGACCCCGGCAACAGGACGACCTCGGTCAGCGTCTTGTCGGCTTTTTCATCTTCCTCGTCTTCATCTTCGGCTTCGTCGGTTTCGTCTTCTTCCTTGGTGGCTTCGTCTTTTGGCTCGTCGATCTCCTCACCGGGTTCGCCTCCCGACCCGTCGGTAAGTTCTCGATCCTCGGACGGAAGCCTGGGGTCCGTATCGGTGTTGGTGTCGGTGTCGACGCTCGCTGTGTCGATCTCGCCGGTCTCCTCGCTTTCGTCCGCTTGAGTCGAACCGTTGTCGTCACCATTGAGTTCGCTGATGACCGCGCGTCTGATCTTCAACGACTCCTCTTGGTCGAACTCGTCGATCACCTCGGGCAGCAGGTCGAGACTCTTCTCGTCGAGGATCGTCTGGAGGGTTTCCTCGTCGGCGCGAACCGCGAGAATGTCGCCCGCGCGGATGCGCTTGTGGCGGAGCCCGCGGGTGATCGTCCGGCCGTTTCTGACGATCTGGAACACGTCGAGATCGAGGTCGTCACCACGGAGGTCTCGAACGCGGCTGCCGACGAGGTCGGCGTCCTCACGGACGACGACGTCGGTGAGATACTCCGAGAGGCCGAACTCCTCGTTGGGGTCCGACGAGGGCTTGATTCGCGCGGGCGTGAGATAGCGGCCGATAGTCATGAGATAGATAATGCCGACCACTAACACCAGCACACCGAGCTGCGTAAACTCGAACATCGAAAACGGCTCGCCGCCGCCCTGTCGCGCCCAGATGTCGGAGGCAAGCAGGTTGGTCGACGTGCCGATCAGCGTCAGCGTTCCGCCCATCATCGCGGCAAACGACATCGGCATCAGGAGCTTCGAGGGCGAGGTGTTGGCCTTCTTTGCGAGTTCGGAAATTGCGGGGATGAGAATGGCGACGATCGGCGTATTGTTGACGAAGCCCGCCGGGGGGCCAGCGAGCCCCATGATCGCCAGCAACTGTTTGGTCTCGCTGCCGCCGGTGTACTCCGAGACCTTCCGGGTCAACAGCTGGATTGCGCCGGTCTGTCTGACCCCCTCGCTGAGGATGAACATCGCCAGCACCGTGATCGTCGCGGTGTTCGAAAACCCCGAGACGCCCTCGGCGGGGGTGACGCCCGTCCAGGGTTCCAGGACGATCAGCCCGACCATGATCGCAATCGCGGTCGTATCGATGGGGATCGGCTGGGCGACGAAGAACACCAGCGCGAGCAGGATAATCGCGAATACGACCAGAATATCGGGGGTGAGCCCCCACGGCAAGCCCGACGTGGTGAGCAGTCCGTCGGCGACGAGGGTCGAAAACATTTGTTACTGTCTGACCTGTTGTAGATAGTGAATTAAAGCACTACTGTATCGATTTCTCGCAGCCCTACTTGCGAAGCGGCTGTCGACGGCCGTAGGTCCCCGTTCGCCAGAGCCATTCCACCGGGCCGAACCGGAAGTAGCGAAGCCAGAGAACTGAAACAACGAGCTGGACTGCCCAGATGGCGACGACGACCACGAGCTGTTCGACCCGACTGACCGAGCCAAAGAGGCCGAGGCCGTGGCCGTAGAAAATCGAGGTCGCCAACAGGGTCTGCAGGAGGTAGTTGCTGAGCGCGGTCCGACCCACGGCCGCCAACGCGGTCGACACCAGCCCTGTCGCCGAGTGTCGACACCAGAGCATCACCACGGCGATGTAGGCGAGCGCCAAAAGGAAGCTCCCCCAGTAGTTGAACTGCGTGCCGAAAAACAGCGCGCCGGGCGCCTGCCAGTCGACGGCCGTGTTGTACCACAGTCCCGCGAGAACTAGCGCGAGTCCACTGACGCCACCGCCAACGAGGAGTCGCTTGTAGAACCGCGTCGACCGTTCGTTGGCGAGCACGCCCCATTTAAATAGGGCCATTCCCCACAGCATCAGCCCGCCGAGCCGCCAGGCCGTGTTGAGGAAAAAGCCGCTGGTCTGCTGGGAGAGCGCGGTGTCGAACCGATGGTCGAACTGGCCGACCCAGCCGTCGCGGTAGGTTGCGATTTCCTCGGCAAGCGCAGCCTCCGAGGGCGACCAGAAGGCGAACGTCGTGCCGGGGTCGACCGACAGGCCCTGGCTGATGTACAGCAGCGTTGGAATCGCCATCAGCAGCAGGCCGATCCGAGCCAGGCGGGCGGGCTCCCAGTCACGCGCCGCGACGACGACAAATCCGCACAGCGCGTAGGGAACCAGGATGTCGCCGTACCACAGCAGGTAGGCGTGGGCGAGCCCAATGACCAGCAAAATCGCCGTCCGGCGGTAGTGAAGCCGGATCGCCGAGACCTCGTCTTTGTTCCGAGTAAAGAGAATGATCCCCGCGCCGAACATGAGCGTAAACAGCGTGATGAACTTCTCTTGGGCGAACACGTAGGCGGCCAGCCACGCGAGGTAGTTCAACCCGGAGAAGTCACCGTACGCGGTCGGATTCGACAGCACGGCGAACGGCATCGAGAACACCCAGATGTTGATGAGGAGAATACCGAGCAGTGCGACCCCGCGAAGGACATCCAGACTGACGATCCGATCCGTGGGCGAGGTTGGAGCCAGCTCCCGATCCATTGGTTGGGAATTCAGTTCAATGAGTAAAAACGTCCTGTATTCGGTCGACGGCCGGCCCAGCCAGTCGTCTCCTCACACACCCACGAGTAACCCCACCATGTTCTCACGGGAACGCCGCCACACCCACGATCAAACTGGCGTCCCGATCGACTGGTCGGCTATTAATACGATACAGTAGGATGGTTGTTCTTACTAGTCTATTTTACGTATAAAAGTATAAGCCAACTCAAAGCGAACCGCGACGTGGTGTCAACCAATGCCAATCGAAGACCTCGCACGCAGTGACGTTGTAACGGCAACTGAAGACACAGCCGTCTCGGAGATCGCCCAGCGGATGGCCGACGAGACCGTCGGCAGCGTCGTGATCGTCGACGACGAGACGCCGGTCGGGATCGTCACCGACCGAGACCTCGCCCTCCGGTGTGTCGCCGAGGAAGGCGACACAAGTGAGATGACCGCAAGCAACGTGATGACCGAAGATGTCGAGACCGCCGATCGGGACGCTGGCTTCTACGAGGCCGTCGACCGAATGAGTGAGAAGGGGATTCGGCGGCTCCCCGTCACCAACGACTCCGGCGAGCTCGCCGGGATTCTCACCTCTGACGACCTGACCACACTGCTGGCGGACGAACAGCAGGGGCTCTCAAAGGTCATCGAGGCCCAGCGACCGGACTACGAATGAACTACAAGGAGTTCGTGGGTCAGGTCCAACACCGACTCGAACTCGACGAACTCGGTCCGGCCGTGCGGGCGACACGGGCCGTGCTGACGACGCTCGGCGAACGGATAGACCCGGGCGAGGCGGCCGATCTGGCCAGCCCGTTGCCGATGGAGGTCGACCGGCATCTGATCGAGGCTAAATCAGGTGAGAAATTCAGCTACGACGAGTTTCTCGACCGGGTGAGCGAACGCGCGGCGGTCGACCGATCGGACGCCAACTACTACGCCGGGACGATCGTCGGGCTCGTCAGTGAAGTGGTGCCCGCGGGAAACATCGAGAAAGTACGGGGCCAGTTACCCGAGGAGTTCGAGTCGATTTTCCAGTTCGTCGACGAGCCACACCCCTTGGCCCGCGAGCAGTAGGGCCGTCGGCCAAAACCGGCCGAGTTTAATGGGTGTGGGCGAAACCCTCGCGTATGCAGGACCGAACCTACACTGCGGATGCCGAGCCGGGTGAGACCGTTACGGTCGCCGGCTGGGTCCACGAAGTCCGCGACCTCGGTGGCATCGCCTTTCTCATTTTGCGGGATACAACCGGCAAAATCCAGATCAAGTTCGAAAAAGACGAGATGGACGACGACCTCGTCGAGACGGGCCTCGGTGCCTCGCGCGAGAGCGTGATCACCACAACGGGACCGGTCGACGAGGAGCCCCGCGCACCCACGGGTGTCGAACTCACCCCCGATTCCGTCGAGGTCATCGCTGAAGCCGACACCGAACTGCCGCTCGATCCATCCGGCAAGGTCGACGCCGAGATCTCGACACGACTCGACAACCGGACGCTCGATCTCCGCAAGGAGGAGGTCCAGGCGATCTTCACGATCCGCGCCGAGATCCAGCGCGCCGCCCGCGAGACGTTCCGCGACCTGATGTGTACGGAGATCACCACACCGAAAATCGTTGCGACGGGGACCGAAGGCGGCACCGAGCTGTTCCCGATCACCTACTTCGGTGAAGAGGCCTTCATGAACCAGAGCCCGCAGCTATTCAAACAGCTGATGGCCGGTTCGAACCTCGAACGCGTTTTCGAGATCGGCCCGATCTTCCGCGCCGAGGAACACAACACTCCGCGGCACCTCAACGAAGCGACCTCAATCGACTTCGAGGGAGCCTTTTGCGATCACCACGAGGCGATGGACGTCGCCGAAGCAGTCGTGAAAGCGGCCTACGAGGCCGTCGACGCCAACTGCGCCGACGAACTCGACGCGCTCGGACTGGCCGAGGAGTTCGAGGTTCCCGACGGCGACTTCCCACGGCTGAGCTACGAGGAGGCCATCGAGCGCATCAACGCCACCGGCCAACTCGACGAGCAGTTGCTGTGGGGCGACGACCTGCCGACCGAGGGCGAGGTCGCGCTCGGCGAGGACGTCGGCGAACACTACTTCATCACCGACTGGCCCAGCGAGATCAAGCCCTTTTATATCATGGATCAGGCCGAGGACGAGCAGTTGTCGACGGGCTTCGATCTGATGCACCCCCGGATGGAACTCGTCTCGGGTGGCCAGCGTGAACACCGCTACGACCACCTGATCGAAGGCTTCGAACAGCAGGGACTCGACCCCGATGAGTTCGAGTACTACACGAAGATGTTCAAGTACGGCATGCCGCCACACGCCGGGTTCGGTCTCGGTGGCGAGCGACTCGTGATGACGATCCTCGGGCTGAGCAACATTCGGGAAGCTGTTCTCTTCCCGCGAGACCGACAGCGCCTGTCACCGTAGGGAGCGAGGTCGCTTTGCGACCTCGGCAGCGAACGGCGACCGGTGGAAGCCGTGAGCGGCGACGGCGCGATCATCGAGTGGGAGCAAACGATTCCATCAGGATCGCTAGTTCCTATGCGACCTGCAGCGATCGAGCCTAGAGTCGACTACGTATTCGAGAGGATTTCGCTGGCGATGCTTTCGGATTCGACATCCGTGTCGACGTCGATCTGCCGGACGAGATCGACGAGGTCCGAGAGCTGTGGGAAGGTATAAACAGTGAGATCGAGGTCTGTATCCTGGGTTTTGATCTGCGAGTCGAGAACGAACACCATCTCCTTGTCGGGCCAGCCGCCCATTTTGTCGACGATCTCCTCGGTCGTCCCGTAGGTGAACGTCGGCGTATCGATGTCGATCGTCGTGTTGAGGACGTTCGCCCAGCCGTCGATGTAGCTGGAGGTCATGATGTTGCCGATCTCTTGGATCGCCGACTGCTCCATGCTCGAAAACCCATCACCGTCGCTGCCCATATCACCGGGGATCATCGACCCCGCCAACTCCTTGCTGTGGTCGGGATCGAGAATGAACAGCACGTAGCCGTAGGGCGATTCAACGAGTTCGACGTCGATGCCGACCGCCTCAGTGCCGCCGAGGTGGGTTTTGACGTCGTCGATATGTAGGAAGTTGATTTTCGCCATCTCGATCTTGGCGTCCATTCCCGACATCTGCGAGAGGCTGTCGGCGACTCGCTTAGAGCCCTCGCGACAGATCTTATTAAAAAGCTCGAGTTTCCGAATGTCGACCTTCAGACTCATATGGATATCCCAATTCGTTGTATCATAGTATAGTTATCTTTATTCCTGTGTGACATGACCGTCTTCAACTCTCGGACGTCGACAGCACAGTCAGCCCAGTAGTTTATATGAGAATTGTACTGTCCATACCTGTAAATTCTAAAATATTTACATCCCAGAGCCACAGGGGAACATCCGAATTGTACTGACGAATGCGTTACAGTACGCGATGCGTATCTACTGCGAATCGGTTGAGACGCCAGTCGAAGACACCCTCCGTGAAATGGCCTGTAAGTAGCAACCCATCCTGGAGTTACAATACGTATCGAGTAGCCGTTAGTTACTGTACGAATACACACATGGCCACGCGACTTTTATTGTCGAACCACCTACAGTAGACAATGAGCACCGACCTTTCGGATGCGGTCCTCGATGAGGCGGCCAATCGTGGTGAGACGCTCACGATCCACGACTTGCTACGGTTGATCGAGCGGTTCGATACCGGCCCTGGCGTGCCCAACGACCGGCTCGACAGGTATATTGATGCACTGGGAAACAGCCGGTTCAACGAGTCGGCACTCCGCGACGGACTCGAAACGCGGCTTGTTGAGGCCGACGAGTGGCAGACCGAAACCGAAGTCTACCGGCTCGATGGTGGCGTGAGTGCGTTTCCTCCCCGGTGGCATGACGACCTCACTGGCGAGGCAGACATCACGCGCTATGTGGCGACAATGACTGCCGCTGTCGAGGGCGGCTCGGAGGGGTATGCCAACGGCGGCCACGGTGACGGCGTCCCCGAGAAACTCCTCCTCGATACGGCCGTCATCTTCGGTGACTATTCGTACGGCGACGCGATGGACGAAGTCGACCGCCTGCGCGATGCGGGCCTGCTGACCGCGGATGCCGACCAACATCCTAGCGCTCGCATCCAACTTACACCCGACGGTGCAGATCATCTCGGCATCGACTCTAAAGACGAGTCGGTCGACATACAAACGGGGACCGACCGTACAAAGGACCCTCGAATCGACGAATAACAACCGTTAATCGGTTCCTACCGTTGGTGACTGTATGAATCAGGCCGACGGTCGACCGCGGGCGACGGCGTTCGTCCCGGGCCACATTACTGGCTTTTTCAGCGCCCATCCCGATCCCGATCCCGCACGGGCGGGGAGCCGCGGCGGAGGGATCACGCTCTCGGATGGCGTCACCGTCACCGTTGGCCGCGGCTCCGACGTTCGACTCAACGGTGAATCCGTCGACATCACGCCGGTCGAGACGGTCATCGACCACCTCGGAGTCGCGGCCCGCGTCGACGCTGAGACACCCCTCCCCATCGGATCAGGATTCGGCGTCTCCGGTGCGATGGCGTTGGGAACCGCCCTCGCCGCAAACGCCGCCTTCGACTGCGAGAAGACCGAAAACGAACTCATCGAGTTGGCCCACTGCGCGGAGGTCGAAGCCGAAACCGGCCTCGGTGATGTGGTTGCCCAAGCTCGCGGCGGGCTGCCGATCCGCCGCGAGCCCGGCAGTCCTCGCTATGGCACGCTCGATGGCATCCCGGCGCGGGCCCGGATCGAATACGTGACGTTCGGCGAACTGTCGACCGAAACCGTGCTGTCGGGCGACACAGACCGACTTTCGACGGCCGGAGAAGCTGCCCTCGGCGGGCTGCTGGCTGAGCCGACCGTCGACCAGTTTATAAATGCTTCATATGAGTTCGCCGTCGACGCCGACCTGCTGACCGACGACGTTCGGGAGGCGATTGCGGCCGTCGAGGCGGTTGGCGGACAGGCTGCGATGGCGATGCTCGGTCGGACCGTCTTTGCAACCGGCACTGGGCTATCGGATGCGGGCTACGATCCGTCGGTCTGTCGGACAGATGTCGGTGGTGGGCGGCTGGTCGAAACCGACACCGACATCTGAGCATCGAGACGACACGAAAAGCGAACGTTTTGCCGTCGGAGTCGAACGAATGGGTAATGAGTGAGACTGATCTGCCCGAAGATCACCCACGGTACCAGTCGTTACTGACGCGCCACCGAATCGAGGCGGGCGTCGACAAGGGAATCACGAGTAGGCAGGGCCTAATCGCCGAAGGTCGGGGCGAAGCCTTCGACTACTTATTAGGCGAACGGACCATCAAAAGCGCCGACGCGGCCGAACGCGCTGCGGCGGCCCAGCTCTTGTTGGCCGAGCATCCAGTGTTGTCGGTCAACGGCAACGTCGCCGCGCTCGTCGCCGAGGAGATCGTCGACCTCGCCGAGGCAGTGGAGGCCGACATCGAGATCAACCTGTTCAATCGCACGCCCGAGCGAATGGAGGCCATCGCGGCCCATCTCCGCGAACATGGAGCCGAGGACGTCAAGGGACTTACTGCGGATGGTCGGATTCCGAATCTGAGCCACGAGCGAGCCAAGGTCGACGCCGACGGCATCGGCGCGGCCGACGTGGTGTTGGTGCCACTCGAAGACGGCGACCGCGCCGAAGCACTGGGCGAGATGGGCAAAACCGAGATCGTGATCGACCTCAATCCACTCTCGCGGTCGGCACAAGTGGCGGCGATCCCGGTCGTCGACAACATCATTCGAGCAGTCCCAAACATAACCGCCCACGCCCGCGATCTCCAGTCGACGGATCGTGAGACGCTGGCGGGGATCGTAGACGTGTTCGATCCCGAGGCCGCACTCAGCGATGCAGAGGCTGCGATCCGAGAGGGGAAGTTAAAGTAACCCGTCCAGAAGACCTATCAGTCGACCCGAGAAAAGGCGACCATGTTTCCGCAGCCGCTGACTTCCGGGTGTACTCAGCGATGACAAACGCCGACAGCCTTCCAGTTGATCGTCGTACGGTCCTCGCATCCATCGGCTCGGTCGGAGCCGCCTCGCTCGCGGGCTGTACGGTCTTTAGTTCGGGTGAGGACGCCGGGACGAGCGAACTCTCCGAGGAGCGAGCCCGCGAACTCGCCGAACGGTTCGCGCCGACGCTGTATTTCGACGAGCACGAAAAGTGGTTCCCGACCGATCCCAGCACGTACGAATCCGAACAGGACGACGAGACCGTGGTCGACGGCTTCGACGCCTTCGACGGCTACACCGCGGCGGCCAACGAGTCGGGCGAGCCGCCGGAGCCGACGCTGTTCTACCACGCCGTCGAGTACGAGGCCTCGCCGCTGGCGGTCGTTCAGTTCTGGTACTACTCGGCGTTCGATCAGTTTACCACCAACTTCCACTGGCACGACTGGGAGGTGCTGCACGTCTTCGTCGACACCGATTCGGGCGAGCCACAGCTGTACGTCGCGAGTTCGCACTCCGGGCGCGTGCCCAACAACGAGTTCTTGGATCCAGACTCCGACCAACAGCCCCGAATCCTCTCGGAACTCGGCTCGCATTCGAGTGCACTGTCGATGAACGAAATCGCCGACCGGTTCGAGCGACTCTCGGGAGACGGCACGCTCGCCGACATCACCAACAGCGCCATCGAGACGCTCGAAGACGTGGCGAACATCCCGATTGCTTACGGGCTCCCAAGAGACGAGGGGTCACGACTACCGTATGTAATCCCGGAACTGGATGGCGAACTCATCCACAAACACGACCGGCTTCCGTCGGTCGGCCGCGAGGATCTGATCACCGACGACCTGACCGTGAGTTCGTTCAGCGATCTCACCTCGCCGCCAGGAGACCTGCCAGCGCGCGCGACCGGACTCGTCTTCGGCCACGGTGGCCGGTCGTCCGATAGCGGTACCGAGGTCGACGTCGAGTACGACCTCGTTCCGACCAGCGAGGTCGAACACATTACGGAATTCACCGGCCCACAGCTCAGTTTCGAGTTTTCGATCCCCGAGTTCGCCGAAAACGCGGTTGCGGGCCACATCACGACCGCCGGGGTGCCATGGGACCAACCCCGGTACACCGAGCCAGCCGCCGACATCACCGACTCGAACCACCGCGAAACGTTGGCCGAGCGGTTCGACGCCATCGGCGAGCCAGCGTCGGTCAACAGCGTGGTCGCCAACATTTCGGAGGCGATCAGTTCGGACGACGCCCCCGACGGCGAGGGGTTGACGACCGGAGCGCTGTCGACCGAGGCGTTCGCTCTGCTCGAAAGCGAGCCCGAAGCCGTCCCGACGTTCGGCGGCCTCGCAGTGATGCAGGGGGTCCCGGAGGGCGACCACCGGCTGACGATCAACGCCGCTGGCGTCGAACCGCACAGCGAGACGCTCTCGGTCCGCGGAGAAACCGAAGGAGACGCTGAAGACGCCGAGGACGCTGGCCCAACCACGGCAGGCGTCGACGGCCGAATCCCACTGGTCGCCCGCGAGAACGCCACCAAACTCGAAGTCGACGCCGAGGGATCAGATAGCAAGATCACGAACATGGCACTTGAAGACGACTTTGCCGGGCGGATATACGACGCCCCACTCTCGGGATCGGACGCCGTTTACGTCCACCGTGGCGGGGCCTACACCACGGAGGTTCGAGATAGCGACGACGAAATCGGTGCCGAGCGCGTCAATCCGACGGACAACGAGGGGGTTCGCATCGAAAATCCCAGGACAGGCAAAGGCTCGCTCGCCGAGTATCTCGCCGACGTGGCCGACGAGACGAGTGCGGCCGTGGCCGCCGTCGACGAGGAAGGCAGTGACGATAGCGACGGGGATAACGATTCAAACGAAAACGGTGAGGACGGTGACGGGTCGGAAAACGCGATTCAGGGTCTGAGGCGGGCACTGGAAGCGGTCAGCGAGGCCGCTCGCCGGGCCGCCGACCGGGCCGCCGCGGGGGATCGCGAGCAGGCCGACCAGAGTCTTGCGAACGTCCAGGACCGACTCGAACGAACAGCGACACGCCTCGCCGAAGCCAGTGACGACCTCACAGACGACCTCGAACGAGCAGCCGAGCGTCGACTCGATCAGTCGCGTCGACGCTCCGAACAGGCGCAGGCAGCCGAAAAACTGTAGCCGATAGGTAGTCGCCGACTACTGCGGGTCGGCGGCGGCCGCGAGCCGGTCGCGGTCGTGCGGGGCCGAAAAGTCGAGATTCGGTCCTTTAGCGATGATTCCGTGGGGCGTCACATCGGGGTGGGTCGTATAGTAGTGTTCCTTTATGTGGCTGATGTCGACCGTCTCGGCGACACCGGGCTGCTGGTAGACATCCCGGAGATACGGCCACAAATTGTCGTACTGGTGGATGTACTGCACGTTGCACATGAAATGGGTGTGGTAGATGTGATCGAAGCGGATCAGCGTGGTAAACAGACAGATGTCGGCCTCGGTGAGTTGACCACCAGCGAGGAACCGCTGGTCGGCCAAGACCTCGTCCCAGTGGTCGAGTGCGTCGAACAGTTCGTCGACGGCTTCGTCGTAGGGCTTCTGCTTAGTCGCAAATCCGGCGCGATAGACGCCGTTGTTGATCGGCTCGTAGATGTCGGTGATGATTCGGTCGACCTCCTCGCAGATCCCTTCGGGCGCGAGGTCGACGTCCCGCTCGGCGATCTCCCGGAAACCCGTCGAGAGCATCCGGATGACCTCTCTCGATTCGTTGTTGACGATGGTTTCTTCTTTCGTGTCCCACAGCACCGGCACGGTCACCCGGCAGGTGGCGTCGGGATCGGCCTTGACGTAGAGTTCTCGGAGGTACTCACTCCCGTGGAGTTTATCTTCGGTACAGCCCGGTTTGTCGGGGCTGAACTGCCAACCATCCTCGCCGCGGTAGGGGTCGACTACCGAGACGTCGATGGCATCTTCGAGTCCCATCAGCGCGCGGACGAGCAGGGCACGGTGGGCCCATGGACAGGCCAACGAGACGTAGAGGTGGTAGCGACCGGCTTCGGCCTCGAAGCGGTCGTCAGGCTCTGCGTCGACGTGGTCCGGTACCTCACTGCCTGCGATCCAGTTTCGGAAGGGGGTCCGCTGCCGCTCGAAGGCCCCCTCTTCGTTTGTCGCCTGAAACGCATCGGTCCGCCATTTGCCGTCGACGAGCATATTCATAGATACTGATTGTAGCCCATAGACGCTGAAAAGGGTTGCTTGCGGTTGTGTCTGTGTTACCACCCACACCAACTGACGGATCACAAACCACTTGTACCACTAAGAAATACTACTAGGTGGTATGTCCGAATTCAGCGGTTTCAGTCAGGCGGACGAAGCGGAAGTAACGCGCGCGATCACCGAAGAGTGGAGCGAGGAGTTCATGGACTTCACCGAGAGCGACGTGATCATCGTCGGCGGGGGGCCATCCGGCCTGATGGCCGCCAAAGAACTCGCCGAACAGGGTGTGAAGGTCATGGTCGTCGAGAAGAACAACTACCTCGGCGGCGGCTTCTGGCTTGGTGGCTTTTTGATGAACACGGTCACCGTGCGCGACCCCGCCCAGGAGGTCCTCGACGAACTCGACGTTCCGTACGACGAGAGCGACGAAGCCGACGGCCTGTATACAGCAAAGGGACCACACGCCTGTTCTGCACTTATCAAGGCCGCCTGCGATGCTGGTGCCAAAATCCAGAACATGACCGAGTTCACCGACATCGTGGTTCGCGAGAACCATCGCGTCGCGGGCATCGTCATGAACTGGACACCCGTCCACGCCCTGCCGCGAGAGCTCACGTGCGTCGACCCGATCGCCGTCGAGTCCGACCTCGTCATCGACGCGACGGGCCACGAGGCGGTCGTCGTCTCGAAACTTCAGGAACGGAACGTTCTCGACGCACCGGGGATCGCCCACGCCGCCGAGCACAACACCGGGATGGACCGGAGCGAAGACGGCCAGTACGGCGCGCCGGGCCACGACTCGCCGGGCCACGACTCGATGTGGGTCACCGAGAGCGAGGACGTCGTCGTCACCGAGACCGGCGTCGTCCACGACGGCGTAATCGCCACGGGTCTCGCAACGGCGACCACCCACGGCCTGCCGCGAATGGGCCCGACGTTCGGTGCGATGTTGCTGTCGGGCAAACGCGCCGCCTCAATCGCGCTCGACGAACTCGGCAAAGACGGTGCAGCCGTCGACTTCTCGGTCGCGCCGTCGCCCGCTGACGACTGAGATCGGTTCTACTCTCGACCCTCGTTTTATTTATGCGGTGCCTACTCGGCGAACCGTTCTTGCCGACTGCCAGCCACCACTTCGTATGTACGTGCTCGGTCATGTCGGCATCTCGCTACTGCTGTTCGCGCCGCTTGCGGGGGTGCTCGTGTCGACCGGCCAACCACTGATCGCGCTCTGTACCGGTTTTTTGATGATGGCCCTGGGGCCGCTGCCGGATCTCGACACCTACACCGATCGCGTTTCCCATCGTGGCCCAACACACACCGTCTGGTTCGCCGTTGGTGTCGGCCTGCTGGTTGCCCTCGTAGTTGGGTTCAGCGTGGTTCTCGGCAACTGGTATATAAATAGTCGCTCACTACCACTCGGATTGGCAGTCTGGTTCGGTGGTGCGTCGACGCTCGCCGTCGTGGGCCACCTCGCAGGTGATCTCGTCACACCGATGGGGCTGTGGCCGTTTCGGCCCCTCTCGAACTGGCACTACTCGCTCGACCTGACGCCGTCGAAAAACCCGCAGGCCAACCGGCTCTGTTTCTGCGTTGGCGCAGTGGCGCTCGCTGCAACCCTGCTCGTGACGGTGGTGTAGCTTACTTCGGGTGCATTCGCTCAGTCGACCGTCCCACCGCTCACCCGAGCAAACCCGAGTGCGTGTGTGTCGGATTTGGAACTGCCACAGCGTTCGTGGAGCTGCCGGTGAGCAGCGTCGACCCGCCGGTCGAGTCTGGTCAGTGGGGCGGTCGACTGCCGAACTGACCGCGGATTGGCGGTTGTGACGAACAGTCGAAACAGCCCGTTAAGCGGCCTCGCTCGTGGGATACTGGTCCGCGCGAGATCGAACAGGCCGAGCCGACCCTCGGGTCCGACGAGGTCGGCCCAGGTGTCGATGACTTCGGCCGGATCGGCGAACATCCCGACGACCAATGAGGCGAACACGCCGTCGACCCTCTGACTGTCTACTGGTGGTCGGCTTGCATCCCCACGAACAACGTGGACGTTGGCCCATCCGTTCCGCTCGACTCGGTTTCTGGCGACAGCCAACACACCCGGACTGACGTCGACGCCGATCACCCGTCCCTCGGGACCGACACGATCTCGGAGGTATGGAAGGTTCGCCCCGCTGCCGCAGCCCATCTCGACGACCGTGTCACCGGGTTGGGGATCGAGACGGTCGACGGCCGCTCTCCGTAGCGAGCCGATACCGGGCGTGTGGACCGCGACGAGGTCGTAGAGCCACGCCCATCGGGTATAAAAACGCTGTGTCGGACCGACCGGCTCGCTCGTGAGGCTACTGGAGTCGTTCGTGGAGCCACTGGAGTCGCTCGTGGAGCCACTGGAGTCGCTCGTGGAGCCACTGGAGTCGCTCGGAGAGCCAACGGGGTCGCTCATAGGAAGTCGACCACACGAAGCAGGAAAAAACAGGTCGTTGTCAGACGACTGACCGGACCGCAGTGGCGACTGTCTGGGCGTCAGGGCCGAGTACGTAGGTGATCGGTTCGATCCCAAAGCCGCCGGTTTGGTAGAGCACGAACGTCTCAGTCAGCTCCGCGTCCGCGAGTGCCTCACCGATGGTGGTTTCGAGCTCCTCGCTGGCCTCCGAATCGAACTGGACGCAGGTGTAGTCAGCGTCCCCAAACTCCTCGATGAGTTCTGGGTCGTAGGCGATGTTCAGTCCGGCCAACACGTCGACGCCGTGGTTTCGAACCGCGAGCAGCACCGAGGCGGCGTGTTCGCTGACGCCGAACTCGGGATCCGACGGAACGGTCGCCCGACCTTTGATATCGAAAATCCTCCCTGGGACGCCCGCCACGTCGTCGACGGTCGTCGCGTCGGGAAGACATTCGACCAGGTTCGATCCGACGTTGGGGATCAGGGAGGCGAAGCCGCTCGTACTCGTCAGCGTGCGGAGTCCCCGACGAACCGACGAGCGGACTTGCTCGGTGGTTCGGATACGGCTGTCGGGATCGTGCACCGAGAAGTCGACATCGGCCTCGGTGAGCGCAGGCATCGCCCCTTCGTGGAGGTCGGCCAGCAAATCGCCATCTTCGAGTTGGCGGATCAGCACCTCGATCTCGACGAGTGCCTGGACGCGGCTCATATCGCCAGTTGCCAGCCCGTCGGCGACTTGTTCGACGAGGTCGACCACTCGATCGTCGGCAGCGATCCGGTCGTTGCGGGCGACCTCGCCGTGGGCGTACTTCGAGACCGCCGACTGGCTGATTCCCAGCACGTCGGCGACCTCTCGCTGGGTCAGATCGCGGGCCCGCAGCGATTCGGCCAGCATCGACCGAACGGTCGGGAGGAATTCCTCGACGACGAGTTCTTCGATAAATTTCATGTGCGAGTGTCGTTCCGTTGGTCACTCGTGGGTTTGGCTTCGTCGGTCCCTGGGGTTTCGAACTCGGGGTCGTCCTGAATCTTCGAAGCCTTCGGCCCGGCCTGGTCTTGGTACTTCGAGCCGCGCTCGCTGCCGTAGGGCCGAGTCGACGGCGATTTGAGTTCGGTAAAGACGAGCTGGGAGACGCGCATCCCCGGCGAGAGGGCGACCGGTGCCGCGCCGAGATTCGAGAGTTCGAGCGTGATCTGGCCCTTGAATCCTGGATCTATGAACCCGGCAGTTGCATGGACCACAACCGCAAGACGGCCGAACGATGAGCGGCCTTCGACAGTCGCCACGAGGTCCGGTGGGATCTCGACGCGCTCTTTGGTGGTTCCGAGAACGAAATCACCCGGATGGAGGATGAACTCGTCGCCCTCTTCGACGTAGGTCTCGCGAACGTACTCGTCGACCTCGTCGGCGCGATTGGGGTGGATACAGGGAATATTCGTTCGTTGGAATTCGAGGAACTCCGAGCCGAGCCGCATATCGATGCTCGCCGGTTGGACTTGGGTGTCGAGGTCGTCGATCGGGTCGACGACCAGATCACCCTCACCCAGCCGTTCGAGTAGATCAGTGTCCGACAGTATCATACGCGGGAGAGTGCGCGCGGCGGTGTAAAACCTCCCGGTCTCGGCTGCGTTGGGGCTACGACGTCGTTTCGACCCCCGTCACTCGAACCGGAGGAAGCGGCGATCGTACTCCGGGTCGCCCTTGCGAGGGTGGACCACGACGAACGAATGCGGCGGGAGGTCGGCGAGCTGGCCCGGCAGACGTGCGAGCTGGTCGTGCCAGCCGACGTCTCCCCGACGTGGCGAGAGCACGGTAACGAGGTCGTCGGGTTCAGTTTCGTCGCGCAGCCACGAACCGAGCGCGTTCCACGACCGGACCGCTTCGAAGTCGGCGGGGAGTTCGGGATCGACGAGTTCGAAGAGCCGTTCGAACTGGTGGGTCTTGCCGTCGACGACGAGGACAGTCATCGGCGTACCGAGTCGGGCGGCGAGCCGTTTGAGCAGACTCAGTGCTTCGAAAAAGCCCTCGTGGTGGTCGACGCCCATCGGCAGGACGACGAAGATCCGACGCGTCGTGTTGATCGGGTGGCCGAGCCGCGAGATCACCACCGGCAGGCGCGTCCGACGGAGGACCTGATCGATAACACTGCCGAACATCTGCTGGCTGAACGGCGTCGTCGTCGCGTCCCAGCCCATCAGCACCGCGTCGGCCTCGACTTCGAGGGCGCTCTGGGCGACGCCGGAGGCGACGTTGTGGTTCACCCGTGTCTCGATGTCGACCGGCACCTCCGCGGCGTCGCCGACCGCCGTGAGTTCGGTGAGTTCGCGACGTGCACGCGAGACACGCGATTCGGTGCCGCCCTGTCCGTCGGGCTGGACTACCGTGAGCACGTGGACCGGTTCGGTGCCCTCCTCGTCTTTGAGCACGAGCGCGAGTTCGAGCAGCCGTTTTTGGAGCTTCGCTCCGTGCGACAGCGGCAGGAGAATTCGCAGGTCTGTCGGCGATCCGTCGTCGGGTTCGACCTGTTCGGAGAGCGCGAGTCGACGGCCCGCCCGCTGGGTGAGCCACGGGCTCAGCACCGCCGTGACGAGCAACATGAGGACGACCGCGTTGAGGACCGCGGCGTCGAAAAGCCCCCGCTCGAAGCCGATGAGTGTGATAGCAAGCGCGGCGGCCGCCTGGCCGATCGAAAGCCCGAAGATGACGTCCCGCTCAGCGGCGTCGTACCCCTGAATGCGGGCGACGAACCACGCGGCGAGCCACTTCGTCGCCAGCATGACGCCGATGATCACCGCCGCGATCCACAGCGTCTCGACGCCGTCGAGGATCACGGCCGGATCGACGAGCATTCCGACGTGAAGGAGGAAAAACGGGACGAACAGCGCGCTGCCGACGAACTCGATGCGGTTCAGGAGCGTCCCGCCGCGGGCGACGAGACGGTTGAGCGCGATCCCGGCGAGAAACGCGCCGAGAATCGGTGCGACCCCGAGCAGTTCGGCGAGGCTCGCCGACGCGAAAAGCGCCGCCGCAACGAAGAGGAACTCGAAGTAGCTCTCGTCGCTGAGGTTCCGGAAGAACCACCGACCGATCCGCGGGACGACGAACCAGATCGACGCGAAAAGAATCGCGAGCGACGCGACGACGCTGCCGAAGAGTCCGGGAGTGAGCCCGCCGTCGACCGCACCGGTGACCAGCGGCAGGACGAACAGCGCGAGCGTGTCAGTAAACAGGATGCCACCGAAGACGGCGGTGACCGCCCGGTTCTGGGTCACCCCGAGCCGGTTGACGACCGGATACGCCAACAACGTATGAGAGGCGAACACCGCCGACAGCAGCATCGCCGCCCAGACGTTCAGCCCGAGGAGTGCGACACAGACAGCGGTCCCGATCACGAAGGGAAAACCGAAGCTCGCGAGGCCGAAAAGCGCTGCGTTCTCCGGGGCCTTGGAGAACCCCTGCAAGTCGAGTTCCAGCCCGACAGTAAACAGCAGGTAGATCAGTCCGACCTCGCCGAGCAGCATGATGGCGTCGCTATGCTCGACGATACCGAGGCCGTTCGGCCCGAGGAGCGCGCCGAGGAGAACGACGCTGACGATGCCTGGGAGCCCGACTCGCTTGATCGCCAGCGGACCGAGTAGGAACGTACAGAGTGCGAGTGCAAAGACGTACACTGGTTCCTCGACGGGGAGCGACGGAAAGTCGACGATTAAGAGTTGTATCATAATGGCTCGGGAAAGTGATCGTACGTTGGTGACTGCCACCGACCTGGGCAGGCCAGCGGTAGTTGTCTCGTTCTCCGACCAATTGTAATAAAACTTCGCTATTTCGCCGATAAAACTGAATCATTAATCGGAGCGGTGTGTTATTTCTATAGAATCTCAGAATGGCCGAGATGCCACCCACCCCACAGCGCAGTGCGTCGAGGCGACGATCCGCCGACGTTGGAACCCACACCCAGTTTCGGCGGTGGTGTGTTCACGGTGGCAGGACGCTCTCGATGGCTACACACTTACGTCGCGCACTCGGACGCTCGTGTATGAAACAGGTCATCGCCGCCCGCACTGACGTCGGCATGGGGAAGGGCAAGCTCGCTGCCCAAGTCGCCCACGCCTCGCTGTCGGCCTACGAGGACACTGACCGAAAGACGCGAAAGGCGTGGAAAGGCGGCGGCCAGAAAAAGATCGTCGTCAAAGCCAAAGACGAGTCGACGCTGTTCGAACTCGCTGACAAAGCCCGTCGCGACGGCCTCCCGCATGCGATCATCCGCGATGCGGGCCACACCCAACTCGAACCCGGCACGCCCACGGCGATTGCGATCGGACCGGGCGAGGAGAACCTCGTCGACCGCGTGACTGGCGAGCTCTCGCTGTACTGATTTTTAGTCGGATTCCAGCGGCGACGCACCGCCGTAGACCCGCTCGGCGAACAGCAACGCCACCAGCCCGAAAATCAGGAGTGTGTACGCACCGGCAGCCATCAGTGCGTCCTGGAGGGTCGCGTACTCGCCGGTCCGGAAAATGATCGCCTTGCGGACCATTGCGATCACGCCGGTGTAGATCACCAGTTGGACGATCCGCCGGGTGTTGCTCTCCTCGACGTAGGCGAGTACCGTCTGGTAGACTTCGACGATAATCAACAGCAGGAGTCCGGTGTCGATGAAGCCGATCACCACGAGCGGATCGGTGATACTGCCGCTCTGTACCGCCCCGACGATCTGGAGGATCAAGTCGACGACGCCGACCGCAAAGAGAATCGCAAACACCGTCGCGGCGGCCAACTCGACGCCGTGGACGAACCGCTCGACGAGCAGCGAGTACCGTTCCGACAGCGACGGCGTGGACGGGTCGTCATCGCTCATGGATTCGGAGGCCGGTGTGGTTCGTCGCCCCTTTGATTGGCGCTCTGGAGGACAACCCGATTAGGTCGGCAGCGCTGACACGGCTCAGGCGTCGACGGTGAACCCTTCCTCGCGGAGGATCTCGGGCAGTCGACGCTGATGGTCGCCCTGGATTTCGATCGTTTCGCCTTCGACGGTGCCGCCCGCGCCGAGTCGCTGTTTGAGCCCTGAGGCCAGCTCCTTGAGGTCGATGTTCGTGTTCTCGAAGCCCTCGACGATGGTCATCGGTTTGCCGTAGCGGCGGGACTCCATGCGAACGCTGAGGACGGTTTCTGTACGGTCGAGATCTTCCTCGATATCGAGGTCGAGATCGTCTGGAAGGCCGGTGATGTCGTCAACCACAATCGATGTACGTGACTCCGGCACATACGTCTTGGTTTAATTCGGGTTAGGCGAGTGTCGACCAAGCAGGATGGTCCCAGCGCAGCAGTCACGAAGGGACAGGTGGATGTGTGTGGGCCGCAACCCGGAGGTATGTATCGAGCTTTCGGTCGACGCTCGCGACAGCGTGCGACCACCGACGAGGTGAGCCGCCGTGCGTGAGGCCCACCCCATCGAACAGGCGGTCGGCATCGACTACTACGTGAGCGACGTCGACGGAATCGGTGGTCGGCTCCGCGTCGAACCCGAAGACTTCCACGTCGAGGAGATCGAGAACTTCGATCCCGAACCAATTGACGCCGACCCCGGAGCCTACCCCGAAATCCTCCTGCGGGCCACCCTCCAGCAGTGGGACACCAACGATTTCGCTGCCCGCGTCTCCGACGCGATGGGAATCAGCCGCGAGCGCGTCGCCTGGGCCGGAACGAAGGACAAACACGCCGTCACCACCCAACTGTTTTCGATTCGGGACGTCGACCCCGAGGCCGTTGCCGCGCTGGATGTCGACGGCGCGGAGATCGAGGTCCTGGGCCGGACCGGTCGCTCGATCTCGTTCGGCGACCTGCACGGCAATCGCTTCGTGATCCGGGTTCGAGAGGCCGCCCCCAACGCGACCGAACTGACCGAACGGACCACCGCAGCCCTCCGCGAGTTCGTCGACGGCGCGAACGACGGAACCGACCGGACGGCTGGAGTACCGAACTGGTTCGGCCAACAACGCTTCGGCAGCCAGCGACCGGTCACCCACGAGGTCGGGCTCAACATCGTCCGCCGGGAGTGGCGCGAAGCCGTCCTCTCGTACGTCGCCAACCCCTTCGAGACCGAACGCGAGTCGACACGCGAAGCCCGGCAGTTCGTCGCCGACCAGGCCGCCTCCGACGACCCTGACTGGCAGGCGTGTCTCGACCGGATTCCGGGCTATCTTGGCTTCGAGCGATCCATGCTCCATCGGCTGATCGAAGACGGAGCCGAGACACCCGACGATTTCCGCAACGCGCTCGAAGCGGTGCCGTGGAACCTCCAGCGACTCTTTATCAATGCGGCCCAGTCGTACGTCTTCAACCGGATTCTGTCGGAGCGTCTGCGCCGCAAGATTCCGTTTGATCGCCCTGTCGAAGGTGACGTGTGTTGTTTCGTCGACCGCGAGGCTCCGGGCGGCCTGTACGCGCCCGACACCGACCGCCTCCAGCGGGTATCGGACAAGCGAGTGAACGTGATGGAACGCCACTGCTCGCGCGGGCGGGCGTTCGTCACCGCGCCGCTTGTCGGCACCGACACGGAGTTGGCCGACGGAGAGCCGGGCGAGATTGAACGTGAAATTCTCGATGAGTTGGATCTCGACCCGGTCGACTTCGATCTGCCCGGCAGTTTCGAGTCGACCGGGACCCGACGAGCGATTTTGGTTCGGACCGATCTGACGGTCGACCCGGATGATCTCTGCTTCGAGTTCGCCTTGCCGAGCGGCTCGTATGCGACCGCGCTGATGCGCGAGTATATAAAGACCGGACCGCTTGAGCTCTGAACCAATCTGCCAAGAGGTCTCGCAATTAGCCCTCTCGAAGCCTCTGTGAGCCGGTTCTGATTAGCGGCCACGAGTCAAAAGGAGAAGATAGTGAACGGACAGCCAGGGGTGCTACCCGAGGAGGTAGCGAAGCCACGGCCGTCGTTCGACGAACTCGGTGTTTTCGACGACGCCGTCGACCCCAAGGATACGGCCGGCGGCGAAGACCGCGACGATGCCGAACAGAATGAGTCCCATCAGATCACCGTTGACGAGGCCGTTGGCCCAGTCGGCGTTCCCGAGGTAGAACAGCACCATCAGGAAGCCGCCGAAGAAGGCGGCCAACCGCGTCAGGGCCCCGACCATGATCCCCAGTCCGATGAGGAACTCGCCGGTCGGGATCATGAAGTTCGTCAAGTCCAGGAGCCACGGCGTCTCGGTGACGATCGCAAACAGCCACGCGATGGGGCTCTCAGCGTTGGCGAGGTAGCCCGTCGCGTCGAACGGCTCGCCAGCGACGAAGGCGAACTTGGCCCACCCTGCGTGGAGGAACCAGTAGCCGACGATGAGCCGCACCAGCAGCATCGTGTAGGCCTGTCTCTTACCCACAAGTTCTAACGCCGTAGCTGACCAATCAACTCCAGGAAATGGGACGCCGTTCGCGGGGCTGGCGATCAATAGCTGATGAAGATGGACAGCTGTGTGACATGGATGTCTCTG
>NZ_JAQFWV010000007.1:0-78197 GCF_056175805.1 Halohasta sp. A2
TGATCACGCCAAGATCGACGAGCTGGCGAAGCATCCGGCCGAAGGCTGGATCTGAGGAGGGCATATCTCCTCATTTGGGACCGTAGACCGTAGCTATAGGGACTTTCCACGTTTCTACATAAGAGCGTCGTAGCGTATCGTTCCGGCCTCAGAGTACTCGAAGTAGTCGGGAGTGTACTCGACGAACTGGTTTTCGAGCGGTCGATCAGCCAATCCCAACGGATCTGCCTCATCGTCTCCTTGTACAGTAACGCTGATGTTGGCCTGTTCGAGCGTTTCGAGCGTTCCCGTCGGTGGGGGAGGGTTGATCGCCAAAAACCGATTCTGATACTGTGTGCCAAGCGTTACCGATGAAAACGTTTGTTCACCGGACGATCGTGCGTCGAGAACCGCATTTCGAAGGTCGACGAACTCGTTTTCGACCAACTGGTTGTGCTCGAACTCCGTTTCCGCATTCTGGTTCGGAACCACCGAGACCTGGTATATCGACAACAGGAGTATCAGGATTCCGAACACCAACACGGCACCGACAACTTCCGAGACACCGCGGTTGTCCATCCTGATCCAGGCCCTCATTCTCAGAGAGAAGGACCTATCAATATAAAAAGGTTGTATGAATATCCATATTTATAACAATATACCAACAGGGTCGGCCCCTCAGTTGTCGACTGTTCGCTTCGGTTTCGCGGTAACGCGGCCTCGAATTGCCGCGTACTATCCACCAACAGCTACTGTTCTTCGATGACTTCCGGATCGGAAAAGGCGTCTTGGAGGCTATCGAGACCGTTGAGCCACTCCGAAACGAGCCACGAGTCGATTTCGTCGACCGCAGTTCCGTCGAACTCCTCGCCGTCGATGATCTGGGTGCCTGCTTGGACGAGATACGCCAGTGCAGCGTCGACGTCTTCTTCGTCCGAAGCGACCTCGATAGCGGCGGTGATACACTCGTCTATCGAATACTCGTCGACGGGGCCACCGATAACGTACTCCTCGGCTGCATAGAAAACTGGAACGAGGCTCGTCTGAACGCTGTCGATCAACAGGAGTGCCTCCTCGTCGTCGAACTCCGGCGGAGCCATGACGACTTCGTTGATGAATTCGAGCTTTTCGAGAGTGGTCTCCTCGTCGACGCGGTCGTCTTTCGCTGCCGAAATCACCTTTGCGATCGCGATCGTCGTGTCGTTCTGCAGATTAAAGTAGAGTCGAGCGAACTCTTCGCTTTCGGGATCGAGATCCTCGTCGTCGACCCGCGTTAGCCAGTTCTGCCAGCGATCTTCGGAGTAAAACGTCTCGGCGGGCTCATCTGTCATACGTCATTACTCTGGGTGGGGACTCAAATGCCTTTCTTATCGAGTGACTCTCAGCATCCAGATCTGGCCACAACTCGGCTGTTAGCCGGTAACTACCCGCTCGTAGGGAATGACTACCCACTGATAAGAGATGGTTGTCCACTCAGTTCGACCGTTACACTCACGAGAGTGCCGACTCGGTGTCGACTCCGTACACCAGTTTCGGCGTCTCGATGTGGGCGCGGGCGATGGCCTCGTCGTATCCTTGTTCGGCGAGCCACCGAACCCGGCGTGGCACCGTTTTCGGCCCCAACACCGCCCCTGGCCGCTCCGGATCGTCGATGAAGTCGGTCTCCATGAGAAAGGGCTCGCCGGATTCGGCCGCGGTTTCGATCCAGTCGCGGTTACTCATCACGCTCGGTGTCGGTCCAGCGAGTCGACCGCCCGCGTAGTGCTTGACGACCTTGTGAGCAGCCAACCCCTGCGCTTCGGCCCAGTCGGCAACGTCTGTCAGATCCTCGCTTGCTTCGGTGTGGAGTTGGACCGCACAATCGACCTCCACACCCAGCGAAAACGCGTGTTTCATCACGTCGTTCGAGGCCTCCCACACAGCCTCCGAAACGTCGTAGTGCGGTCGACCGGATTTCAGGCCCAAGGCCTTCCCGTTGCGAACGTACTCGCCAGCGATATCCAACACGTCCTGCATGCAGTCGCGAGCCTCGGTGGGCGAACAGCCCCGCTCGTCGGTAAGTCGACTAATCAGGCCCGGATGGGCACCCAGGATGGCCCACGCTCGACCCGGAAGGCGGTCGGTGGCCTGGGTTACGATCTCGCAGGTCGTCTCGAAGACCGACCGGAACGCTTCGGGCTCGGTCGAGTCGACGCCGAGTTTCCACGACGGCTGATTGACGATCATGAGGTGGGTGCCACCGAGTCGGGCGAACTCCTCTACCGCGTCCATGCCGCGTCCCCGTTGCGGATCGAGGTGCAGATGGTTGTCGAGTACTGGCGTCTCCAATTCCTCCATGGCCCGGCGTTCGTTCGGCGACACAATAGTCGGTAGGGTTCGACTACTCGAAGCTGAACCGGACCGCGGTTTCGGGGCCCTCGTCGACCGCGCCGGGCTGTTCGGCGAACCCTTCGTGAAGCCGGTCGTAGGTGTCGGCTACTGCCTCGACGATGACATTGGTGTCGCCGATGACCGGCATAAAGTTGGTGTCGCCGCGCCACCGCGGGACGATATGGGTGTGGATATGGTCACCGATCGAGCCGCCAGCGCCGTCACCCAGGTTCATCCCCGTGTTGAATCCATCCGGGTGGAGTCCCGCGTTGAGTGCACGGATCGTGACCTGTTTGAGCCGGGCGTGATCGAACAGTTCTGGCTCGGAGAGGTCGGTGTACTGGCCGACGTGTCGGCGTGGAATTACCATCGCGTGGCCGGGGTTGTACGGGTAGTTGTTGAGGAGAACGAACGCGGAGTCGCTTTCGGCGACGACGAGATTCGATCGATCCAGATCCTGTTCGGGAAGCACACAGAACGGACAGCCATCGAGCTCGGCGTTTTTGTCGTCGCGTTCGACCCACTCGATCCGCCAGGGTGCGAAAAGCTGCTCCATACGAGATACAGTCAATAGACCCCTATAGTCGTGTCTGTTAGTCGACGCCTACGCATCCCTATTAGCAGTAGACAGTCAGTTCGGTCGGCTAGTGGTTTTATTCTCGTGTGCGGTCTATCGGAACGATACATGGCCACAACGCCCTCAACCCCCAACAACACCGTCGAGTACTGTTCAGAGTGTGGCCGGGAGACACAGCATGTGGTTCGCGTCGAGATTCGAACCGAGAGTCAAAAGCCCGAAAACGCAGAGTTCTCTCGTGAACCGTATCGGCTCACTCAATGTGTCGACTGCGGCGCCGAGACGACGATGCGGATGAACAACGCCTGAGCAGAGTCGCTTAATCGAAGCCGTGAATCCCTGCGGTCGTCACTTCACAGCCATCTTCAGTCACGATCAGTGTGTGTTCGGCCTGGCTCACGAGTTGGCCATTCGACTCTTTGAGCACCGGATACCCTTTGACGATATTCGCCATTTTGAGTCGGCGGAGCGCCATTTCTGAGCGCGAGCCCTCGAGCCATCGGGCCGCAAACGGTAGATCGTCGAACGCCTCGATCTCGTCGAGTACCTGTCGTGCCCGACGGTCCCGGACACTGCCGTCGCTCACCTGTTCGTAGATCTCTTCGGTCGCACCTTCGCCGACTTTCCCGCGACCATCGGTGGCGAACGGCTCGATAGCGATCACCTGGCCGACTTCGAGTTCGACGCTTCGACCGACCTCACGGTTCGGAATATTCGGCCCTGTGTGGGCGTCGTAACGCTGGACACCGTGGCCCGTCAGGTTGAGGATCGGTGTGTAGCCATAGCCATCGATAACCGATTCGATCTCCGCGCCAACCGCGCCAACCTCGACACCCGGTCCGACCGCGTCGACCGCGGCTTTGAGCGCCTGTTCGGAGGCTTCGACTAGATCGACAGTGTCGGTACAATCGACCGTCACAGCCGCGTCGGCGATGTAGCCGTCGACGTGGACGCCGATATCCAGACAGATCATCTCGTCGCCGAACTCGGTGTCGTCATCGCGGGCGGGCGTCGCATGCGAAGCTTCCTCGTCGACCGAGATGTTGACCGGAAACGCGAGCCCCGCTCCGGACTGTCGGATGTGGTCTTCGGCGTACTCGGCGACTTCGAGCTGGGTGACGCCAGGTTCGATCATCTCTCGCGCCTCGTTCATCGTCTCGACGAGAATGTCGCCGGCTTCGCGGTAGCTATCGGCTGCGTCGTCATCAAGCGGTCCAATGGGCATACCCGCTCGGTTAGCAGGTCATCCGCAAAGAGGTTCCGACCGCGGAACTCGATGTGGTCATCAGTCAGCGTCTGTCGAGTCGCCACCGGTACTCGTTGGTTCCAGTGGGGAGGTGTCGACATGAATTCGACCGCTCGCCCAGATAGTAACCTCCAGTCCCGCGTGATCGAAGCTCAACATCCACGAACCACAGCGGTCGCCCCGGAATAGCTGTGTCAGCGTATCCGGGTCGATACTGTCGGCAAGCACTGTTCGATCTCCCCCACCAGTTGCCGCTTCGATCGCCTGGAGAACCGCCGTACAGGGGTCTTTCGCTCCCGGATCAAACATCGTCCGGTGGATATGGTCGTCGACACTGGTAGTGTGTGCTGTTGCCATGGGACAATCATAATAAATGTTAATGTGGGTCTACTTAATACTCCTGGTTGCTTACAGGTTCATCTGTGATTAGGTACTGGAGGGCGTGGGCGTCTCTGACGGTGAAGAGGTGGATGTTTATCGAATTACGCTCTCAATTAGTACCAGATGTGGTTTTTTGTTCGATATACACTCGCTATTTTGATGACACAGAGAACGGCAGGACTTTTACGATCCCCTGAAAATCCGTCACTGTCTATGAGCTACGACCAGATCGAGATTCCCGACGAGGGCAAGAAGATCACGCTTGCCGATGAGGAAACCGGGGAGCTGAACGTTCCAGAGACGCCAATCATTCCGATCATCTACGGTGACGGGATCGGCTCGGATGTCGGCCCTGCGGCCCAGAAGGTACTGGATGCGGCCGCCGAAGCGACCGGCCGTTCGATCGCGTGGATGCGACTGTACGCCGGGAGTTCGGCGCGCGAAAAGTACGACGAGAACCTCCCCCAGGAGACGGTCGACGCGATCCGCGAACACCGCGTGGCGATCAAGGGCCCGCTCACGACGCCGGTCGGCGCGGGCTTCCGTTCACTCAACGTCGCACTGCGCAAGAAGCTCGACATGTACGCCAACGTTCGACCGACCTACTATCTCGACGGCGTGCCGTCACCAGTGAAGAATCCAAGCGCGATGGATATGGTCACCTTCCGGGAGAACACCGAGGACGTCTACGCGGGCATCGAGTGGGAGGCAGGAACCGACGAGGTCGAGCAGGTAAAGCAGTTCGTCGAAGACAAGATGGGCGCGACGGGCGTCATCCACGACGGTCCGGTCGGCATCGGTATCAAACCGATCACCGAGTTCGGCTCGAAGCGGCTCATCCGCGAGGCCATCGATTACGCTATCGCTAACGACCGACCAACGGTGACGCTTGTCCACAAGGGCAATATCATGAAGTTCACCGAGGGCGCGTTCCGCGATTGGGGCTACGAGGTTGCCCAAGAAGAGTACGACGAGAGCGTCATCACCGAAGACGAACTCTGGGAGGAGTACGATGGCGAACAACCCGAGGGCACCGTGGTGGTCAACGACCGCATCGCCGACAACATGCTCCAGCAGCTCCTAACTCGAACGGATCAGTACGACGTGATCGCCACAATGAACCTCAACGGCGACTACATGTCCGATGCTGCCGGCGCCCAGATCGGTGGACTCGGCATCGCCCCAGGTGCGAACTACGGGCACGGTCGCTGTCTGGCCGAGCCGGTCCACGGCAGCGCACCCAAGTACGCTGGCCAGGACAAGGTCAACCCGACTGCGATGATCCTCTCGGGTCGAGAGATGCTCGACTATCTGGGCTGGAAAGATGCTGCACAGCTCGTCCGCGACGCCGTCGAACAGACCATCGTCGACGGAACAGTCACCTACGATCTGCACCGACAGATCGACGGCGGCGAGAAACTCGCCACCAGCGAGTTCGCCGACGCAGTCGTCGAAAACATCGAGCAGATCGCATAAAATCACCTACATGCACGTGTCGGAGTGATTTCAGACTCCAACACCGAAACCCATCGCCCAACCGGTAGTCGGTTCGGGCAAGCCGTCGTTCGAACCCCACTTCAGGGGGTAACTCGGTCGTAATTACTTCCTACTGGCCGGTAGGGGATGACTACTCTGGATATGAATGGCAAGACACACATAGCTCCGGGCTGACAGCCTGCAGTAGATGAACACGTGGATCGGTCGACGACTCCAGCGGACCTACGAGCGGCTCCTCCACCGTGAGATCGACGGCGGTCCGACACACATTGCAATCATCCAGGACGGAAACCGGCGCTATGCCCGCAAGCAGGGACGCGCTGCACCGGATGGTCACCGCGCGGGAGCCGATACCTCCGAACAGGTGCTCAACTGGTGTGAGGAGCTCAGCATCGAGGAGTTGACGCTGTACGCGTTTTCGACGGAGAACTTCAACCGCCCGCCCGCCGAGCGCGAACCGCTGTTCGACATTATCGAATCGAAGCTGTACGAACTGGCCGACAGCGACCAGGTGCACGAAAACGAGGTCTGTATGCGTGCGATCGGTGAGATCGAACGGCTCCCCGAGCGCGTTCGGACGGCGATCGACTACGCCGAGCGACAGACCGCCGAGTACAGTCGCTTTCGACTCAACGTCGCGCTGGCCTACGGCGGCCGCAACGAACTGCTTCGGGCGGCCCGCGAGGTCGCTGACGCCGTCGACGCTGGCGAGCTTTCGTCGAGCGACATCGACGTCCCGGCTATCGAACGACGACTGTATCGACAGCCGCTCAGAGACGTCGACCTCATCATCCGGACCGGCGGTGACGAACGGACGTCGAACTTCCTGCCGTGGCACGCCAACGGCAATGAGGCAGCCGTCTACTTCTGTGCGCCCTACTGGCCCGAATTCTCGAAAGTCGACTTCCTCAGAGGGATCCGGACTTACCAGTCGCGCGAACAGTCGTGGCAACAGAGCAAGGTCGACCGCGCTGTCGCACTCGTGCGAGCGCTCGGCAGCGTCGAACTCGAAGAGGCCCGAACCGTCGCCGGACGGCTCCACACACACCTGCCGCAGGCGGGTCTCCAAGCGGTTGCCGACGAACTCGAAAATCAACAGCCCGGCGAGTCGACGGTGAGCGCAGAGGCGGTCGACCAGCCCACTGCAGGGTCAGCCGACTAACATACGGGTCGCGCGGCGAACGTTACTCGCCGAACCGCCGCTGTCGATCCGCGTAATCAAGCAGCGCCCGGAGATAGTCGCGCTTGCGGAAATCCCGCCAGTTGACGTCCGTGAAGTAGAGTTCCGAGTAGACCGACTGCCAGATCATGAAATCCGAGAGCCGTTCGGCTCCGGTTTTGATGACCAGATCAGGCTCGTCTCGAAACACGAGCCGATCGTCGATGTGTTCGGCCTCGATTTCGGTGGGCGATAGCTCGCCGGTTTCGACAGCCTCGGCGAGCTGGCGCACCGTTTCGGTGAACTCGCGTTTGCCACCGAGTCCGATCGAGATCTGGATCGGCTCATCGACCTGTTCGGTGTCCTCTGGGCCTCTGACCGCGAGCGGGCGCGGGGCCGAAAGCTCGGCGAGCTCGCGGCGGAGCGTCGGGATCACCGCCTCATCGAGCACGCTGACCGAGACGGTGATCCGGTCGGTTCCGTACTCGACAGCCCACTCGAAAAACGACGACAGCGTGTCGTATGCGCCAGCTTCGAGCAGGTCTCGCTCGGTGATGACGACCGCGACGTGACCGGGCGGTGGTTGCGAGCGTCGACGGAGCCGAACGGCGAGATAGGTGTCGTACAGCACTGCTGGAAGGTCAGTACGGAGAGATAAAAACCTCGTTGTCACCGACCCACACGGCGTTTCGGCGTGTCGGGAGCGTTAAGTGTCTCTCGGCGATATCCGGTTGTGTGACAGACCGGCTTCGACGCGCTGGAGGGTTTGCCGCCATTGCGAGCCTCGCGCTGGCGGCTCCAGTGTTGGGCCCGTCGACGGCCATCCCGTTCGGACTGATCGGGCTCGTGGCTGCGTTCCGAATCAGTAGTGGCCCCCTGTTCGAACTGTTCGCCCGCCCGGGCGACCGCGAGGACGGTCGGCTCAACGGGTTGGCGGGCTTTTCGCTGGCGGCGGCCGCACTCGCGCTGTTGGCCACGGTTCCCCGGACGCCGCTGCCGGTCGACGTGTTCGTTGCGACGCTGCTTATTCTCGGATTCGGCAACCTCGGCATGGAAGCCGTCCGTCGGCTGACCAGTCAACCGTTTCTGACCGTCGCTGGCTTTGTCGCCGCCGGCTTCGTCGCCGGAATTGTCGGCCAATCGCTCGTCGGTCTACAGACGTCGACGAGCGTCGAATGGTCGGTCGTGACGTTTCTGTCGATCGTCGGGGCGTTGATCGCCGCACTACTCCGCGAGTTGCTCTACGAACGCGACGATCCGCTCGTGTTGCTCTCGGTTGGACTCGTCGTCTGGCTGTTCGCCGAGCTCGTCGAAACGGTGCCACCAGTCGAACTCGTCGCGGCGCTGGTGGTCACGGTTGTCCTCGGTGCGATCTCCTACGTTCTGGGGACCGCCTCGGTCTCTGGGATGCTCACTGGCGTCCTGCTCGGCGTACTCACGATCGTTCTCGGCGGCTTCGGCTGGTTCGCTGTCCTGATCTCGTTTTTCGGTATCGGGGGGCTTTCGTCGAAGTTCCGCTACGGTGATAAAGAGACTCGAGGGGTCGCCGAGGGCAACGACGGCGCCCGTGGCACCGGCAACGTGCTGGCGAACGCCGCGGTCGGCCTCGGTGCTGTACTTGGGTTTGCGCTCGTCGACGGTGCCGGTATGCTGGCAGTAGTCTGTCTGTTCGCCTTCTGTGGCTCGTTGTCGACCGCGCTCGGTGACACCCTGTCGAGCGAGATCGGCGGCCTGTTCGATCGGCCGCGACTCATCACGACGCTCGAACGCGTCGAGCCCGGAACTGATGGCGCAATCACGTGGCAGGGCGAACTCGCGGGACTCGCCGGCGTCGGACTGACCGGCTTGCTTGCGACGATTGTGCTGCCACTGGGTCCGGTCTGGCTCGCAGCGCTGGTTGTCGCCATCGGAGGGCTCGTCGGGATGACCGTCGACAGCCTCCTCGGTGCGACCGTCGAGGGCGGTCGGCTCGGCAACCAGTGGGTCAACTTCCTCGCGACGCTCAGCGGTGGGCTGGCCAGCGCTGGCCTCGCAGTCTGGATGATTTGAATGCCGTCGGATTTCCCGGCCGTTCGGCCTGCCCGGCCCACCGATGCGGCCGCTGTCGAGCGACTACAAACGCTTCTTCCGGAGACCGCTCCAGGGCTTTTGTCGACCGCGCTCGCCGAGCAGGCAAGCGAGCAGGTCGGCTCTCTTGGCCCACCAGCACTACGAGCGTGTCGACTCCTCGTGAGCCCCACCAATGACGACTGCCCAGTTGGGTATCTGCTCGCTGTCGAGGGGCCAGCGACACACATCGCCGAACTCGTCGTCGCCTCTGACTATCGTCGACAGGGCCGTGCAAGCGCCCTGTTACGTACGATCTGTGCTGATTCCGGTCGCGACGTAACCGTTCATGTCAGTGCACAAAACGACCCTGCTCGATCGTTGTACCGACAGGTCGGCTTCGTCGAAACCAGTCGCTCGGCCGATCTGTTCGACAGTAGTGAGGGCCTAACGCTTCGATACTCTCATAGCGCGAGTAAACAGTGACTAACGACGCCTTAGGCTTCGACGTCGAGTTCGGACGTCCGGAGCTGGTCGGCGGTCAGCACGCGTGTGCCAACCGGCTGTTTGACGAACTCACCAGTCGACCGGGAAACGATGTGATCGAGCCCGTGTTGGGCGGCCACGTCGAGCTGCCGTTGGGTGAGTTCGTCGTCGAGCACGACGGCGAACGGTTCGTCGACCGTTTCGAGAATCGAGACGAGATCAGCAGGGTCGACCTCTGCCAGCGTCTCAAACGATTCGGAGAGAACGCGCGATGTGCCCGTTTGCTCGTCGATGACGTCGCGAATGTGGCTCCGAAGCGTCGACGGTCGGTCGTCATCCACTGTCTCGTCTGCCGAGTTCGTGGCCGACGAGTCGGTCGTCGACTCGTCAGCCACCGAGTCAGCTGACTCATCGACCGAGACTTCGTCAGCTAAATCGACAGCTGGCTCCGATGTGGGCGGCGTGGCCTCGGCCGAACTGGTCGGAACCACTTCGACCTCGGTTGCCGAACTACTCGGTGCATCGGGCGTTTCGGTCGTCGAGTCGGGCGCTGTAGCTGACGAATCGGATGCAGTGGCCGTCGGCTCGACTGTCTCACCGTTGGTTGCTGACGGCTGGTGGGCGGTTTCGACGAGTCCGGCGATCGTCTCGCGGATGTTCTGGGCGTCTTCGAGCAGGTTGGCAGCGATCTTCTCGCGGAGCAACGAGTGGACGACCTCGCGTGAGAGGTCCTCGACCGACTGGCCCGCGGGCGCGAACACGACGTAATCGACATCGCCGACCTGGAGTAGCTCTCTGAGGATGAGTTCGCCGCCACGGTCGCCATCGACGAACACGGTAACGGTGCGATCGGCAGTCAGTTCGGCGACAGCGTCGGGGACGTTCGTTCCCTCGACGCCGACGGCGTTTTTGATGCCGTGTTTCAGCAGTTGGAGCACGTCGGCGCGCCCCTCGACGATGATGATCGCATCCGAGGAGCCGACGCTCGGCCCCGCGGGAAGCCCGGCGTAGTCAGTGATTTCCTCGACCTCGGCCGAGGCTCTGACGTCAGCCAACAGCTCCTGGCTCGAAATGGCAGTTTCGTCGAACGCCGATGCAAGGAGTTCCTTTGCGCGGTCGACGACAGCCCGGCGCTTGGCCGCGCGAACGTCTTCGATGCTCGTAATTTCGATACTGGCTCGACACGGGCCGACGCGCTCGATCGTTTCGAGCGACGCGCCGAGAATGGCGGTTTCGGCCTTATCCAGGCTCGTTGCGATCGTGAGCGTGCCGAACGACTGGCCGTTTTCGGAGCTGATCTCGACGTCGATCCGGCCGACTTTCGATGACTGCTGGAGGTCTCTGAGATCCAACTCGTCGCCGAGTAGGCCCTCGGTCTGACCGAAGACCGCGCCGACAACGTCGCTCCGCTCAACGACGCCGTCGGCCGCAATGCGAGCGTGAATGAGGTATTTTGCTGTATCGTCCATGCTGTGTTCCCCGTAGGGAGATGATCGTGATGGTGATCGGGATACTGATCGTGGTGAAGTCGGTAACTGCACCAACACTCTTTATAAAGACTGCGGTCAGAAATAGCTGTCGTCGAGCCCAAACGCGTCGACTTCTCTTGGTCCACTCGCTAAAATTAGAATATGGCTCGTCGTTCGGCCACCCACTCGCCAGCGTGTTCGAGCGATTTCATGGGCTGAGCGGGCGCGTCGTGCTCGAAAATCACCCACGGCACGTCGGCTGCGCTGGCCGCTTCGAGACAGCCGTCGAGATCTACGTCCCCCTTGCCGAGGTCGACTGAGCGTCCCCCACGAGCGGTGGTCGAATCGAGCCGAACGTCTTTGAGGTGGATCGCCGTCAGCCGGTCGGCATACCGGTCGATCAGCGCGACTGGATCGGCATCGGCTGCGGCGGCCCAGCCGACATCGAGTTCGATCCCCACGCCGGTGTTCTCGATGAGCACGTCGAGTGCGAACTGGCCGTCGATCTGGTCGAACTCGGCGTCGTGGTTGTGGTAGGCCACTCCCAAGCCATGGGCGTTGAGTTCGGCCGCGACGCTGTCGATGGCTGCGGCCGCCCCGCGGATCGTCCCCGGTTGGAGTCGCGCGGGGTCGACATAGGGAATAACGACCGTCTCGACGCCGAGTTCGCGGTAGGGCTCGGTTGCGCTTTCGACGCCGCCTTCGAGCGTCGACAAGGGGATGTGGGCGTTTGGGGCTGCCAGCCCCAGTCGCGAAAGCGCCGACCGAACCGGCCCGGACTCGGCGTCGAGTCCGGCGAACTCGACACCGTCGAATCCCGCCCGCTTGACCGCTTCGAGTTGGGCTACCAGCGACAGCGGCGAGGCCTCAAACGAGTAGAGTTGGACAGCAGTCTGCATGTTACTCCATTTGCCCCGGAGCCGATTATAGCTCGTGACTCGTCGACTGATGCGACACTCTGCGACGATGGACTGTATTGATGGGATTTTCTCTTCAATACGTCACTCTGAGGGCGATTAGTAATGTTTAGGTAGGTCTGTTGACTACATATCGTAATGACAGTGCGTATCCGAACCCTCGTATGGGTGGTGACGTTCACACTCTTGGTTGTCTTGTCGGTTCCGTGGTTCTTGTGGGGCGACGGGCGAGTCGCCGCCGGACTTCCGCTCTGGCTTTGGTGGCATATCGGCTGGATGGTCGTCGCAAGCGTCGTGTTCTCGATTTTCGCACGCACGGATTGGAACCGATTCATGGGGATGAGCGATGTCTGAGCTGTCGATCCAACTCGGCGTGATCGGCGGCTATCTCGTCGTCTCGCTGCTGGTCGGGCTGGTCGCCTACCGCGTGACGAGCAACGTCGCCGAGGACTACTATCTGGCCGACCGATCGATCGGAACGCTCGTGTTGCTGTTTACGACGTTCGCAACGCTGCTGTCGGCATTTACGTTCTTCGGCGGGCCAAACATCGCCTACGCACAGGGCCCCGAGTGGATTCTCGTTATGGGTGTGATGGACGGCATCCTGTTCGCGATTCTCTGGTACCTCATCGGCTACAAACAGTGGCTCGTCGGCCAGCAACAGGGCTACGTCACGCTCTCGGAGATGTTGGGCGATCGATTCGGGTCGACACGTCTCCGTGGACTCGTCGCCGGTGTGAGCCTGTTTTGGCTGTTTCCGTACGTGATGCTCCAGCAGATGGGCGCTGGTGAGGCGATCGCCGGACTGACAGGCGGCACGGTTCCCTACTGGGCAGGGGCGGCGCTCATTACCGCGTTTATGATCGTCTACGTGACGATCGCGGGGATGCGCGGCGTCGCCTGGACTGATACGATCCAGGGGCTGTTCATGCTGTCGGTGACGTGGCTGGCGGTCGGCTGGGTGCTGTCGGCGGTCGGTGGACCGAGCGGTGCGACCGAGGCGCTCGCCGGGACGAACCCGGAGTTTCTTGCGCTCGGCAGCGACTTCTACACACCCCAGTACATTATTTCGAGTGCGGTCGTGATCGCTTTCGGCGTCACGATGTTTCCCCAGATCAACCAGCGCTTTTTCGTCGCTCGCTCCGAGCGCGTGCTCAAGCGGTCGTTCGTTCTGTGGCCCGTTTTGGTGTTGTTGCTTTTCGTCCCGACGTTCCTGCTCGGGACGTGGGCCGCCGGCCTCGGGATTTCGGTCCCTGACGGCGAGAACGTCCTGCCCATTCTGCTGGCGGAGTACACGCCGGTTTGGTTCGCTGCGCTCGTGATCGCGGGCGCGCTGGCCGCGATGATGTCCTCGTCGGATTCGATGCTGCTGTCGGGATCGTCGTACTTCATCCGTGACCTCTACCGGCCGTTCGTCGACCCGGATCTCGACGAGACCCGCGAGGCGTGGCTCGCGCGTATCGGGGTGGCGCTGTTTGCCACGGCCGCCTTCGTTGCCAGTCTGAGTCGACCGGGGACGCTCATCGAGGTGGGTGACACCGCGTTTGGTGGGTTTGCCCAACTCACCTTGCCGGTGATGATCGCGCTCTACTGGTCGGGAACGACTCGCGATGGGATGCTCGCGGGAATCGTGAGCAGTCAACTGCTGTATCTCTCACACGTGTTCGTTCCGACCGTGACAGTCGACCTCGGCAGAACGGCCGTTCCGTTGTTCGCCAGCACTTACGGAGGCTGGGACGTCGCGCTCGCGACCATGCTCGTCGGCGCACTGTTGACCGTCGGTGTCTCGGTGTTGACCACGCCGGCGGCTGACGAGGACGCCACACGGTTCGCAGTCGGTGCCGATTAGGTCGGCGGTACGTCTCGCGGTGCGCAGTCGACCCACCGACCGGCTGACCGGCTGAGCGATTGATCGATCAGTTCGACCGGTCGACTAAACCGACTCTCAACGTGGGGGCCA
Organism: Halohasta sp. A2; assembly: GCF_056175805.1. Classification (NCBI taxonomy): domain Archaea; kingdom Methanobacteriati; phylum Methanobacteriota; class Halobacteria; order Halobacteriales; family Haloferacaceae; genus Halohasta; species Halohasta sp. A2. Next base: position 14,088 of record NZ_JAQFWV010000007.1, read on the forward strand.
AACACAGCTATGTGAGGCGTCGTGGTAGCTATCTGTACGCATTTGAAATGAACCGCCGCACCTTTATTCAGACAGCAACTGCGAGCGGTCTGTTTCCTCTCAGTTCGATTATCAGTGGGCGTACAAGAGCAGCCGATAGGTCAATAACAGTCGACAACCGGTCTACCGACGAGTCGACTGTCGATTCGACGGCCACCGAATCGATCCAGCGTGGCCGCCGGATTGTCGACCAGGCACGGTTCGACGACGGAACACGCCCCGACGAGCCACCGGAAACCGAGACCTTGTCGGCGTCGGTCGACGCCGAGACGGTCGACGAAATCACCGCCAGCAAGGAGTTCGCTGACACGCTTCTTGAGGCGGTCTCAGAGCTCGATGCGAGTGTCGAGACCGACAGCCAACAGCTACGCGAGACGTACGGTGTGAGCAGAGCGTACTCGACCGACGGGCTTCGGCTGGTCGTCGACTGTCCGACCGATAGTGACAAACAGCGGGCCTCGGAGGCGATCGAGTTGTTCAGGGATCGACTTGACGCCGTGGTCGACGACGACCGGCTTCGCGACGAGATCGACGAGGTCGACGTCGAGGTTCGAACACGGCCTCCAGCAGAGCCAGAGGCCGACTGCAAGCACCGTTTTGGGCGGTTTTCCGACGCCCGGTACCGCGCCAAGGGGATCGCCCAAGGTGCGGCGGTCAGAAGCGAGACGCTCGGCAAGATCGCCTCGACCGGGTTTCGTGGGCTTCGCGACGGCCAGGCTGTCATCGTCACGACCGCCCACACCTTCGAGCCCGAGCGGGACCACGAGCCGGCCGACCTCCGCGGGGCCGAGCTGTATCAGTCGAGACGACCCCACTCGATCGGTCGGTGTCACGGTCTAGGGACGACCGCCGAGCCGGCGATTGACGCCGCGGCGGTCGCTGTCGACACCGACACCTTTCCGAGTCGGTTTCTCGCCGAGCCGGGCGGCGACACCTACGACGACCGGCCGTTCGTTGGCACCGCAAGCTGGTCGCTGCTCGAACGCTACCACGCCGAAGACAGGCCCATATATAAACAGGGAGCGGTCTCCGGGCGATGTGAGGGTCGGATCGTTGAGCTCACCGAGCACGAGGACGGCCACCGCGAGCTCGGCGTCGACATCCACAGCACGGGCGGCGATTCTGGCGGACCGTACTTCGTTTCGACCGACGACGGGCTGCTCGTCGCGGCCATTCATAAGGGCGTGCGACCCGACGGAACGCTCCGTCGGGCGATCTTCGTCGACTCGGTGCTCGACAGTCTCGATATGGATCTGTACTGAGCACCATCAGCGCTTGCGGTGACGCTCGACAGTTCGTCTCGACCGCGCCTGTCATCTGTCTCGGTACCCACCACTTGGTATGCATATCTTCTGGCATCAACGCGACCTTCGGGTTCGTGATAACAACGGGTTGGCCGCGGCTACCGCCGACGACAGGACGGTTCCGGTGTATCTCGTCGATCCGGCTCTCCGCGAGCGGATGGGTGCGCGTCAGTGGGCTTTCTTTATAAATGGCGTCCAATGTTTGAAAGATCACTACCGCGAGCTCGGCTCAGAGTTGGTTATCCGCGAGGGCCCACCCGTTGAGACGCTCGGGCGGATCGTCGACGAGTACGGTGCGGATCGACTCTACTACAACCACCACTACGGTCCGTTTCGGCGGGCCCGTCAAAGGCGGGTCGACGAGGCGCTGCCGACCGAGTCAGTGACCGATCTGGTGTTGGTCGACCCGGTGGGGTTAGCCCCACGGTATTCGAGCCACAGCCAGTTCTACAACGACTGGCAAGACGTCGAGAAGTCGACCCCAGCGGCGGTACCGGGCAGCGACGACCTCGCCGAAGTGACCGACGAGGCACCCGTTCTTGAGGCCACCCCGGATATCGATCTTCCCACAGCCGGCTACGAGGCGGCCAGAGCACGATACGACGAGTTCTTAGCCGACGGTATCGAGTCGTACAACGACACACGAGACGACATGGCAGCGGCCGTCGACCGACCGGTGGGTGCAGTATCGCGTCTCTCTCCATATCTCGCGACGGGAATGATCGGGATTCGTGAGGTGTGGGCTGACGCAACCCAGCGGTACGAGGCTGCCGCAGACGATCAAGGGCGACGAAACATCGACAAGTTCCGCTACGAACTCTCATGGCGCGAGCAGAACTACCACCTGTTGTACTACAATCCGGCCCTGCCCACGGAGAATTATAAAGAGATCCCGAACCCGATCGCGTGGGAGAACGACCGCGACCACTTTTCGGCGTGGACCCAGGGCGAGACGGGGTATCCGCTGGTCGACGCCGGAATGCGCCAACTCAATGGGGAGGGCTACATCCACAACCGCCCGCGGCAGAACGTCGCCTCGTTTCTGACCAAACACCTGCTGGTCGACTGGCGCAAAGGGGCCGAATACTTCGCCGACAAACTGGTCGACTTCGATCCCGCTAACAACAGCGCCAACTGGCAGTGGATCGCCTCGACTGGAACCGACAGCGTCGACGTACGCATCTTCGATCCCGTCGCGCAGATGGCAAAGTACGACGACGAGGCGGTATACGTGAAAACGTACGTGCCTGAACTGCGTAGGGTTGCGGCCGAAACGATCGTCGACTGGCCGAATCTGTCGGAGGCAGAGCGATCGGAGTTAGCGCCGGAGTACTGCGAGCCGATTGTCGACCGGAACGAGGCCTACGAGCGCGGCCAACGTGTCTTCGAAACTGCGCTTGGAAAGTCGTAGGCAAAACCGGGTCCGGGCTACTCAGATCGATCGGCTGGCAGTGGCTGTGGCCCCATCACTGTCGGTGACTGTCAGTCGGATCTCGTCGGCGTCTTCACGAGTCCGAAACTCGGTTTCACCGCTCGCTGTCGACCCGGACAGAGAGTCGGTCTGGTCGCTGACGAGCCTGCCACCATCGAGCAGTTCGATGCTCACGCTTTCGAGATTACCGTCGTCATCGGTGACTGTCCATTCTGCTGTCGGCCGGAACCACGGCCCGGTCGTCCGGCTTCGCACCGAGAGGCTGTCGATCTCGGGGTCGGCGTTCTCGTCGGTGCTGCTGTCGGTGTCCGTTGTGAACCCCTGCTGTTCGCCGGTATCGGTGGCGTCGGTCGTCTCCGCAACTGCCCGAAAGACGTACTCTGTGTCGGTGTCGAGGGCTTCGATATCCTGGCTGAACGACTCGAGTGTCTGCAACGACTGTTTGGTCGTCGACTCCCAACTGCTTGCGTCGCTGGGGCCGTATTCGAAAAATACCGTCGCCGAGTCAGTCCCTTCGAGGTCAGTTAGCTCGCCGACCAGCGTGGCCGCTGTCGAGCTAACATCACTCGCTTCGCTCGTCGTTACTGCCACGCGTTCGGAGTCGTCTTCGTTCTCGTCGCTAGCCTGTGCGACAGCTGCAGCAACGTCAAGTCGACCAGCACCCTGTTCGGACGTCGAGAGCCCGATATCCGTTGCCGACTCGGTGAGAAGACGGCGAACCTCCTGGCGGTCGGTGATGCCTGCGGCGATCAGTACCGCTGCGGCGGCCGAGACGTGCGGTGTCGCCATCGAGGTCCCGCTGGCGTATCGATATTCGTCATCCGGCTCGGTCGACAGAATTTCGTACCCTGGTGCGGCGATGTCGACCTCGGGGCCTGCCGAGGAGAACTCGGCGAGATTGTCGTTTCGGTCAGTCGCACTTACGGCGATGGTCTCGGCCGCGGAGGCGGGGAAGATTACACAGTCGTCGCAGGGGCCGCCGTTGCCCGCCGCGGCGACCATGACAACGTCTCTGTCGGCGGCATACTGCATCGAATCTACAACGAGTGAACTGACGCCACCACCGAAGCTCATGTTCTGGACCTGGTGGCCAGCATCTGCCGAAGCCTCGATCCCGGCAGCGACCGCATCGTACGTGCCGCCATCGTCGCCGAGCACTTTCACCGAGTGGAGTGTGACATCGGGGGCGACCCCAACCACGCCGTCGCCGTTGTCGACCGCGCCGACGATACCAGCGACGTGCGTTCCGTGTGAGCCATCGTCGTCAGCCAGTCCCTCACGAACCTCGCCGCCACCGCAGTCGATCCCCTGGCCGATGTTCTGTTCGAGGTCTTCGTGATCGTAATCGACGCCCGTATCCAGAACAGCGACGCTGACACCTGCGCCCGTCTCACCCGCGCTGGTCGTATCATCTGCGTCGACCGTCTCAACACCGTAGGGAGTTGTCTGTTCGATCGGGTACAGCTTGCCGTTTTCCTCGACGTATCGGATATTTTGGTTGCGCTGGAGGGCATCGACGGCCTGTTCTGGAACCCGGATCGTCACGGCGTCGAAACCGAACTCACGGATTGTTTCGCTGGCAGCCTCCGCGGCCGCCCTGCGGCCCCGTTCGTTGCGGTAGCCAACGTTGATGTCGACGGTCTGTTCAGTGTTTGCCGACCCGACGCCCGCTGTCGCGCTGAGGGCGACTGCGCTGGTGATCCCCTGTAGTACCCGCCGTCTCGTCGAGCCCATCATTTCCTCTGACATATATGATTCAGTGATTGTTACGAACTATAGAATATTACTTTTATTACCATATTAATATATATATAATGAAATCCTTACATTTGAACGCGATTCAACCCAATGCTCGCTAAAAGAGTACTCAACACCTAATGCAATATGATCTATAAAAATCTAAGATGACACTTCATTTATAATATGTGGTATCTGGTGAACAAGGCTACGACCGGAAATACACTCGTCGACAGAAGATAGGTACAAGTTGGCTGGCTCAGATTCGAACCACGGTCGCTCACTACGTTCGCTCCCTGATTCGAATCTTCACGTGTTCCAGACAACCCCGACGCGTGCTCGTCGCTGTCGCTCCTCACTGTTGCGTCGGGGTAGAAGTGGGCCGGCTCAGATTCGAACTGAGGTTACGGCCACCCGAAGGCCGAAGGATACCAAGCTACCCCACCGGCCCGCAGTCGACCAGATGCCGCCACCGATTTTAACAATTGTGATCCGTCGACCCGCTCAGTACGTCTGATACCCCGCAGTGTCGAGCCAGTTGTGTACGACCGTCATCGTCTGATCCGCGTGCAGAACCTCTGGACCGACACTGAGCCGTCGCTCGGCGTGGTCGGCCAATAGTTGGGCTTCTGAATCAGTAAAATCGTGGTGATCCGAGAGCACGAAAATCGGATTTTCCAGTGGCTCGGCCTCGGCCAGCGGCTCGCCGTCCTCGTGGAGTTCGACGACGGTTCCATCGTGGGCGACGGTTTCGAGCGTCGACCCCAGGCCCATCCGGTAGAGTTCGACGCCGGGCGAGACGTCGGCTGGCTGGTGGCCGATGGCGTCTTCTCTGGCTTCGAGCGCGCCACGAATCCGCGAGGCGACCGCCCGCTCGTTCGGGTAGAGGCGTTTGGCCGTCGACCCGTCGAACCGAATCGTGTACTCATCATCGAGAACGAGATGCACGCGAACGTCTTCGCGGATTCCGTGCGAGACGAACAGTCCGGCGTTGACACACCGACACAGCACGTCGAGTCGACCGGCTCCACCGGCGAGATCAGAGAGCGAAAAATCGGGAGTGGTCGGGGCGTCGTGACCGAGCACGATGAACTGGTGCATACCGGTCGGTCGACGGCCGTCGGCTTAGGTGGCCGGATTTACAGACCACAGTCACGTCGAAAGTGACATTCAGTGACCGATCTCAGTGTCGGATTTCAGTATCTACTGAAATCGGTGTGATTCGTCGACTGAGGAACTCGATTACGCGGCGATCGGAAGGTATCGGTTCTCGTCGCGGCTCACGAGATCCTTTCGTTCCAGCGTTTGTAAAATGGGGAGCAGTGAGATGGATTTCATCTCTAAGGACTGATTGAGTTCAGCGAGCGTCGACTCGCCGCTGACCCGGAGGTAGAGATAGACGAGTTTCGCCCCATCCGAGGAGAGTTCGGGCGGCACCGACACCGACTCGGGGTCGGCAGGACCGTACTGCTCTGTTGGACTGGAATCTGAGTGTGCGTTGGACATTGTTGGGGGACGCCGACGAGTACTGGAGGGCTGGCTGTACTGCTGCTCGTCGTAGTAGGTAGACGACCGCGACACCGTGGCCCACAGCCAGCCTCGCCGCGCGCTTCGCCTAAACTGACTATGGCCTGACTAATAGCTGTTGTGCGGGCTACAATCGGATGTCTACAAGACAGGTACGAACACCGAAACAGCCAGCCGCCGACGGGGTCGCTCAGCGTCGACCGAGTTCGTTCCGTGTCATCGACTGGTGTCAGTTCGCGGACTCGATCGGCGTGTCGGTTTCGAGGCTGTCGAGACAGTCGGTGATCCGTCGGACCCGCTGGTCGTCGACGTGTGGATAGACAGCCCGGAGTTCGTCGTCCTCGTAGATGGCCAGACAGAGGCTCGGCAACGTCAGCACGGTGTACGTTTCGCCGGTTATCTCACAGTCGAGCGACCGGATCTTGAACGCCGTGTTCAGTCGGACCGAGGTTTCGGTGGCCCACTGCTGGAAGGCGGTGAAGTGGTCGAACACGCGCTGGTAGTAGTCGGTCCCTTTGAGCGGCCCCGAGACGCGGATCTCTTTGGACCAGATGTGAATGTCGTAGGTTCCGATGTATCCCTCCTCGTCGAGCCTGTCGAGCCGCTCTAAGACGGCCTGTTTCTGTTTCTCACAGCCCAGCTCTGGGTCCGCCCGGATGAAGAGCTTGGCAGCGAGATGCGGTTGCTCGGTCGTGTCGATCATTAGCAGTGCGCTACGCCGAGCACGGATATATAATGCCGCAACCACCTCAACGCGGACGTTCAGTAGTCCAAGCAGGTTCTATCAAGATAAAAAGCCAATGCGCGACAACCTAAAAAAGAACAAGTCGACCTCGGACTCGAAGGTGAGCTTACTCGGTTTCGGGCTCGGGGACGGGGTCGATCAGGACGACCGCCTCGCCGTTGATCAACTGTTTTTCGGACTGGTTGTGGACGGTCGTCGACAGAATGTACTTGTCGTCTTCGAGGTCGTCGACGACTTCGACCGTGGCGGTCAACTCGTCGCCGATGTAGGCGGGTGCGAGAAACGTAATGTCCTGTGAGAGATAGATCGTCAGTCCGGGCAGGCGTGCGAGTGCCGCACTGATCAGCCCCGAAACCAATGTACCGTGGATGATCCGGTCGCCGAAACGGCTTTCGTCGGCGAAGCCGTCTTCGAGGTGAAGGCGGTTGGTATCGCCCGAGATATCGGCGAACGCCGCCACGTCCTCGTCCGTAAACGTCTTCGAAAACGTCACCCGGTCGCCGACCGTCAGACGCTCGGGCTCGGCGGATTCGCGATCGACCTCCCACTCGGGCCGAGCGTACGCGACCGACGGCCCGCCACTCGTTCGCTCGGAGTCGTCGAAGCCGTAGGCCGCCAGCGCGGCACGGTTGACCTCGACAGCGCTTTTGACGAGATGCCCCGTCGCCCGAACCCAGGCATCCGCCATGCTGTACGGTACTGCTTCGATGCCGACGCTGGTTTGTTCACCATTCATAGTGTGTGATATTCGGAACTCGGTGGGTACCCGGCTTAGCGGTTTCGGTCACCACCCTTTGGTCGATACAACGTACGGCGTTCCATCATATACCATTTGTTGCCATAGAATGGTATGTGTTGGTAGTTGGCGACAAGAGTTAAGTAAACGTCGGCCGATGGTGTAGACGAGATGACGAACGGCTCAGACGAGATGGCGTGGTCGCCGATGCAGTTTGCAACACAACTGCAGGAGGCTGGCCAAGAGATGACCGCACAGCAGATGCAAGCGTTCACCGAACTCCTGTCGTCGACAGACGGCACCCAGTTGGGGTTCGATCCAACAAAGTTCGATCCCACAGGGTTCGAATCAGTCGGGATGCGGATGGCGATGTTCAAAACACGCGTCCAAAGCGGCGGTCGAATCAGCATTCCCGACGCCGAACGCGAAGTGTTGGGTATCGAAGAGGGAGATATCGTCCAGACGTTCGTCATCCCAATCACGCAGACCTCCAGTGATTCCAATGAGTAAAACACACACACAGCAGTCCAGCACGTCCAACCCGATGGCATCGATGTTCCAACTCCAGCGACAGTCGATCAAACAGGGCCAGCAGGTCCTCAAACAGAGCATGGACGCCCAAAAACAGGTTCCCCGCGTCTGGGGAGACGCAATCGAGTCCCAGCGGTCGGTCCAGAAAACGGGCCTCGACGCCAGCCGCAGTCTCGCCAAAGGCATGGTCGAGATGATGGAAGCGGCCATACCAAACGAACAGTCGCTGATTGACGACGACAGCGATGCCACCGAGCGACAACACGAGGCCTTCGAGAGCCTCCACCAGGCGATCGAAGACCAGTACGAGGCCGTCGAAGAGATCAGCGACCAGACCTGGGATTCGATCGAACAGCAGCTCGAAGAAAACACCGACAGCTACGTCGAGTTCGTCGACCAGTCGAACTCGCTGACCGAGGAGTCGGTCGAGGCCCTCGTCGACTCGCTCGAAGACGTCCAGTCGGATGTCGAAAACATGGAGTACGGAACCGAGTCCAATGAGTCGGTGGGGACGTCCCGGATGGACGTCGACATCGATGACGAAGAGACGGCGTAAGCAGCCTACCACTCCGAGAGCCTCCGATGTCAGACACCACCCAATCGACCGCAGGCGACGAACCGTGGAGCGAGTACGCCGAGGACCTGAACCAGTCGTTCTTCGAGGCGTTCGAGCAGAACATGCGAATGCAAACGGAGTTCCTCGACTCTTGGCGCGAGTCGCTCGACAAGAGTGGGCTCGACGAGCAAACCGCCGATGGAATAGCCGGAACCAGTCGGGCCTACGAAGTCTGGATGGAGGCTATTGAGGCCCAGCTCCGGCTTGTCGGTGAATCGCTCAGTGGCGAGGACGTCGACCTGGAAACGTTCCGCGACATCTGGCTCAACGCGGCTAACGACGCGTTCAAAGAAGTGATGGGAACGAGTGCGTTCGCGGCCGCGACGGGCCAGACGGTCGGCGATCTACTCGAAGCCAGCGAGCAGTTCGACCACGCAAGTCAGGAGGCGCTCGGCTCGGTCGGCTTTGCGACCACCGACCAGATCGAAGAGGTCGGCGGTCGACTCGTCGAACTCGAACGTCGACAACACGCTGTCGAACGAAAGCTCGACCGGCTCATCGAACATCTCGACGACGGAGAAACCGAGGGCTCATGAATCCGATGCGTGCCGCCGTCGACGCCCAGCAGCGCACGCTGGAGGCGACCTCGGAGTATCTCGAAAAGATGCCGATGCTCGCCGAACAGATCGAGCGCGTCGCCGACATCGAGGTCGGAACCACCCCGAGCGAGGTCGTCTACGAGGAGAACAAGCTCCAACTGCTCCACTACCAGCCCGAGGAGGCGGGAATCGAACCCGAGACGACACACGACATTCCGATTCTGATCGTCTACGCGCTGATCAACAAGCCGTACATCCTCGATCTCCAGCCGGACCGAAGCGTCGTCCGTCGGCTGCTCGAAGGCGGCTTCGACATCTACCTCATCGACTGGGGCGAGCCCTCCCGGCTCGACACACAGCTCACCCTTGAGGACTACGTCATGCGCTACACCGACAACTGTGTCGACGTCGTCCGCGAGCGGTCGGGCCAGGAGTCGATCAACCTGCTGGGCTACTGCATGGGTGGGACGATGAGCGTGATGTACGCCTCGTTGTTCCCCGAAAAAGTCAGAAACCTCGGGCTGATGGCCGCCGGGCTCTGTTTCGACGACACCGGCGGTGTGCTCGAACTCTGGGGCGAAAAACCGTACTACGACGCCCAGCAGGTGACCGACACGTTCGGCAACGTTCCCGCCGACTTTCTCGATGTCGGCTTTGCGATGATGGACCCGGTCTCGAACTTCGTGAGCAAATACCTGCGGCTCTATGACAACGTCGACGACGACGAGTTCGTCGAGAACTTCGCGCGGATGGAGCGGTGGCTCGACGAGGGAATCGACGTCGCGGGCGAAACCTACCGGCAGTTCATCGAGGACATCTACCAGGACAACAAGCTCGCGCGAAACGAGTTGTATCTCGGCGAGAGACACGTCGACCTCGGCGAGATCGAGTTGCCGATAGTCCAGGTCGTCGGCCACTACGACCACCTCATCCCGCCAGAATCAAGTACCGAATTCAACGACCTAGTGCCGAGCGACGACGTGACGACGATCGACGCGCGGACCGGCCACATCGGCCTGTCGGTCTCATCGAGTTCCCACGACGAGCTGTGGCCGTCGGTTGCCGAGTGGTTCGCCGAACGGTCGAATCCGGACGACCAGACGGAAGCCGGCTCTGAGACGAGCGCGAGGTCGGAAACCGAACCCGATTCGGATTCCGAGACGGCCGAGACGGAGTCGACCGGTAGCGAGGCCGAAGCCCGTACAGTCGACACTGAAGACGAGACGGTCGAGACAGAAAGCGAGGCAGTCGACACAGAAGACGGGTCGACGGATACCGAAGAGACGGACTCCGGTGCGTCGACGTTCACCAATGGAGCCGAGCAGTTGGAGTCGGTGTACGGGATCGGCCCCTACTACGCCGAACAGCTGCGCGAGGCGGGCATCAGGAGTATCGATGCGCTCGCAGCCGGTGACGCCGAGTCGATCGCGGCGGACGTCGGAGCCTCGCCCGAGCGAGTTCGAGAGTGGATCGAGAACGCGAACGAACACATCGACGACTGATCGGCTGACCGCTAGTACCGGTCGAGATACATTTTTTATTTATATTGTACTTCTTACTGTAACAAGACTTAATGGCGGATTCGCCACACCAGTAGACAAGCGGTCGAGACGGTGTGGCCTCCACTCACCCTACTGGTTTGCTCGCAGCCAAGAGACGTTGAGCCGACTGGCTCTCGGGGTGATCCACATCAGTGACGACCGCGTACTCCCCGCGACTATGAAACTAGACACCCAAACGTGCGTTGTCACCGGCTCCTCGCGCGGCATCGGGAAAGGAATCGCCACTGAACTCGGCGCTCACGGCGCGAACGTCGTCGTCAACTACCGGAACTCCGAGCGCGAGGCCTACGATGTCGTCGACGAGATCGAAGCCGATGGCGGCACCGCAATCGCCGTGCAGGCCGACGTCACGAACACCGACGAGGTCGAAGCGATGGCCGACCGCGTCCGCAACGCCTTCGGGCCGACTGACGTGCTCGTCAACAACGCGGGCATAACGGTCGACAAGAAGTTCGAGCGGATGACCCGCGAGGACTGGGACCGCGTGATGGACGTCAACCTCGGCGGCGTCTACAACTGCACGAACGCGTTTTTCGACGACCTCAAAGCCGCCGATCACGGTCGGCTGATCAACATTTCGAGCGTCGTTGGCCAACAGGGCAACTACGGTCAGGCCAACTACGCGGCGACCAAAAGCGGGCTGTTCGGCTTTACCCGGACGGTGGCGCTCGAACTCGCCGATTCGGGGACGACTGCGAACTGCGTCTCGCCGGGGTTCGTTCGAACGGATATGCTCGACGACGTCCCCGAACGGGTCCAAGAAAAGATCCGTAGTCGGATCCCGCTCGACCGCTTTGCGACGGTCGACGATATCGTCGGAATCGTTCGATTTCTGTCGACTGAGGATGCCGACTACATGACCGGCCAGATTCTCGGGGTCAACGGCGGCATGGAGTGGTAGCGACGACACCTTACAAATAGCTGCGCCACGAAGACGGGTATATAATGCCGACTGTGAGTATACAGATCGACGAGGAACTGTACGCGTGGCTCCGTCGACGCGCCCGTGACCACGACTCGTCGCCCGAAGCCGAACTCGCCGCGCTGGCGGCCGCGGCCCGAACACGCGAGCAAAGCGATGGCTCGGCGACCGAACTGCCGCTCGGCGTGTACGAGGCCGCCGACGGCACCACCGTCGTCGAACTCGGCGATCCGAAAGTCGACGAGACGGATCTACCGGTCGGCGTTTACGACGATACCGACTCGGAAACCGAACCGTAGCGGTCACTGGTTCGTCGACCCGCGTACGTGTGAGCTGATCCGACACTTTGATGTGAATGGCTCCCATCCTCCGAAAAGGTATGTCAAGTGGGACCAGTGGTGGCGACAGCACACTCAGCACCGCCGATAGGCGTATTTTACACCATCTCTCGGCGTCAGGGGCGGACTATCCGGCACTGATCGCCTCGAACACCGGTCTCCACATTCCGCTCGTCGAACGACGATGTGCTGCGCTCGAAGCCACCGGACATCTCGAATCGGTCAGCGACGAAGTTCTCTACCGACTCACCGAATACGGTCGACACGTCGTCCGTCGCTGAGTACCGAGAGCCGACGAAACCGAGCGCCTGAGGTTCTGCAACCCTCCTATCGTAATATACATAGTCGACTCGATTCCTCAGTCAGTTAGTCCGTAGCCGCGCGTGAACAGCACGATATTGATTGCGACCACGACAGCCGTTCCAGCAGAGAGCACCGCCAGCGAAACCAGTGGGTCGACCTCGGCGACGCCCAGAAAGCCGTATCTGACGCCGTTGACCATGTACACCATCGGATTCAACAGCGAGATGTCACGGATGAGTGGTGTCAAGTCTTCGAGCGAGTAGAAGACGGCTCCGAAGAAGACCAACGGGCGGAGCAGAAACTGGTTCATCATCGTCAGATCGTCGAAATCCTCGGCGAGAAGCCCGCCGACGATGCCGAGACTCGCGAACAGTAGCGTGATAACCAGCATAAACGCTACGAGGAACAGCGGCTCTTCGACCGGCACCGGCTGATAGAGGCCACCGATAATCACGAACCCGAGAACGGCGATGAGCGTGCCGACGATCACGCCCCGAAGCGCCGACGAGAGCAGATACGCCCACACCATCTGGGTGTACGACAGCGGCGAGGTGAGCGTCTCGTCGATGTACTCGTTCCACCGCCCGTGGAAGATCGAAAACGAGGCGTTCTCGAACGCGTTCGAGACCGCCCCGAGTACGACCAGCCCTGGCAGAATGAACAGGATGTACGGAACACCGATAATGTCGCCGACACGAGTCCCAAGGACGACACCGAACACAGAGAAGTAGAGTACGTTCGTGATAAACGGCGGGAAAAACGTGTTTTTCGGTCGACGCACGTAGCGCAGGATCTCCCGCTTGACGAGCGTATAAAAGCCGGTCGGGACACCCGCGGCTGCCGCCGCGCGATCGACCACGCTCATTGTGGACCCCCAGTGTTTCGGCCACCGTCCGGCGCGACCGGCTGGTGGTCCGTTCGTTCGTCTTCGGACTCGCTCGCCCGTTCTGCGGGCGTCGCATCGCTCTCATCGGTCCGGGTCATCTCGACGAAGATCTCTTCGAGCGAGGTGCGGGCGATTTCGAGGTCGACGATTTCTAGTCCTGCTCGGTCCAGTTCGCGGACGAGGTCCGGTGCGACCAGCCCACCTTCGCGGGCGGTGACTTCGAGTTGGTGGCCGTCGAGGTCGACCGACTCGACTCGCCTGTCACCGACCAACAGCTCCGGTGTCGTCGCCGGTGGGTCGCGGAGTTCGACGATGATACGGTCGGCCCCGCGGCCTTTCAGCTCGTCGGGCGTCGCGACCGCTCGGAGTTGGCCGGAATCGAGAATGGCGACCTCGTCACAGAGGCGCTCGGCCTCCTCGATGTAGTGGGTCGTCAGGAGAATGGTTGTTCCCTGCTCGTTGAGTTCGGTGACGAGATCCCACAGATCCCGGCGAAGCTGGACGTCGACGCCCGCGCTGGGCTCGTCGAGAATCAACAGGTCGGGATCGGTAATGAGTGCCCGAGCCAACAGAAAGCGGCGTTTCATCCCGCCCGAGAGCCAGTCGAATCTGGTGTCGCGCTTGTCGTAAATACCGACTTGTTTGAGGACCGTGTCGGCGCGGTCTTTGGCTTCGGCCGCCGGAATGCCGTGGTAGCCCGCTTTGTGTTCGAGCACTTCGCGAATCGGGAAGAATCGGTCGACGTTGAACTCCTGTGGGGCAAGTCCGATGGCGTTTCTGGCCTCCTGGTAGTCGTCTTCGACATCGTGGCCGAAGACACGGGCGGTGCCGCCGGATTTCCGGACGAGCCCAACGAGAATGTTTATAAAGGTGGTTTTGCCCGCGCCGTTCGGACCCAACAGGCCAAAAAAGCTCCCCTCGGGCACCGTGAGCGAAACGCCGTCGAGCGCGGTCACGTCCTCGTACTCCTTTCGCAATTCCGTGAGTTCGAGTGCGGGCGTCGACTGACTCATTCGGTCGCCTCCGTTCGTTCGGTGAGCTCGGTTGCCCGGTCGATCAGCTCGAACACCCGCTTGTTGGCCGCGCTGTAGTAGCTCCACTTGCCGTCTTTGCGGGTGGTAACGAGCCCGGCATCGGTTAAACACCGGAGCTGGGAGGCGACCGTCGACTGCGGTGCGCCGACGGCGGTCTGGAGCTCACAGACGCAGCATTCGCCGTCCTGAAGCGCCCACAGCAGTCGAAGCCGCAGGGGATTCGAAAGCGCCGCACACAGACGGCTCACCTGCTCGGCGACCGCTGCGTTGCCCGCCCGCTCGCGGAGTGCCGCCGCCTCCGTCTCGGGGTCGTCGTAGAGTCGAATAAGGGAGCTTGGAAGCTCGCCCGTCGACACTGGAGACTCAGTCATATCGTGGTTATTCGATATGAGACAGCCGCGTAAAAACTGCGTGGTCAGGCCGCCTAATGGCTGTGTGTCACATAGCCACGGAAAGCCGATCGGCTTCCTACTCCAGATGGTGATAGTCGAGTTCGTAGTCGCCGTCAAGTGCTTTTTGGACCAGTTTGCTTGGCTCGTCGACCGATCGGTGGCGGATCGCCATTCCCCCAGCGCCGTCAGAGACGACGAGATTCGTCCGAAGTGTTCGGTCCATCTCGGGGTAGTCGCTGCGGTAGTGCGCTCCTCGTGATTCGGTCCGTTCGAGTGCCGTTCGAAGGGTTGCCTCGGCGACCGTCAGCGAAAAGCCGAGGTCGACGGCCAACTCGAAGGAGCGACTGGTCCGGTCGCCCTCGATTCGGAGGTCGTCGACTCGGTCTCGGAGCGCCTCGATCCCGGCGATAGCTCGCCGGAGCCCGTCGTCGTCACGGATGATCCCGGCATCCTGCCAGAGTAACTCGCCGAGATCGTCGAGCAGTTCCTCGGGTGTCGCCTCGCCGTCGGCGGCTTCGAGCCGTGAGAGGGCGGCGAACTCTCGTTCGGCGTGGGCCCGCATTCGGAGTGAGAGGTCGGCGCCCGTCTCGGTGACCATCGAGTCGGTGCCGCCGTCGGCCGCGAGGCCACTCGACTGGAATCCGGCGGCGATATGCTGGCCGACTGGTTTGGCGATCGCCACGGTTTCGGCCAGCGAGTTGCCGCCCAGTCGGTTTGCGCCGTGAACGCCCGCAGTCGTCTCGCCGACCGCGTACAGCCCGTCGACGCCGGTTTCGCCCGTCTGTGGGTCGATATCCACCCCGCCCATCGTGTAGTGGGCGGTGGGGGCGACCTCCATCGGTTCGCTGGTGATGTCCACTCCGAGGGAGGCGAATCGGTCGACCATGCTCGGTAGTCGCTCGCGGATGTAGTCGTCGTCACGGTGGGAGATGTCGAGATAGACGCCCCCGTTGTCGGTGCCTCTGCCCTCGCGGATCTCTTGAGCAATCGCTCGGGCGACCACGTCGCGGGCGTCGAGTTCCATCTGGTCGGGCGAGTAGCGCTCCATGAACCGCTCTCGGTCGGCGTTGTACAGGCGGCCGCCCTCGCCACGGACCGCTTCGGTGACGAGTCGACCGTCCCACTCGTCGCCGTAGCGTGCGCCGACCATCCCAGTGGGATGGAACTGGACGAACTCTATATCGAGCAACTGCGCGCCCGCGTCGAGCGCGAGCGCGGGCCCGTCACCGTTGTTTTCTTCCTCGCGCGAGGAGTGTCGGTTGTACATCGCGCTCGATCCGCCGGCGGCGAGCACGACGTGGTCGGTGACGAACACGAGAAAGTCGCCGGTCGACATGTCGAACCCTACGGCTGCCGAGACGCGCTCGCCGTCCGAAAGCACGCGGGTGATCATCACGTTCTCGCGGTAGGGAATCGACAGCGACTGGGCGCGGTCGACCAGCGTCTCCAAGATCGCCTCGCCGGTTCGATCACCGACGAAGCAGGTTCGCCGGAAGGATTGCGCCCCGAAGTACCGCTGTTGGATTTTGTCATCGTCGGTTCGGGCGAACGCCATGCCCCACTCGTCGAGTTCGCGGATGCGGTCGGGCATCTCGCTGGCGACGAGTTCGACCGCTTCGGGATCGTTCAGAAAGTGGCCCTCTCGCAACGTGTCGGCGGCGTGGATCTCCCAACTGTCCTCGGGGTCGCGGCTCCCTAGTGCGGCGTTGATTCCCCCGGCGGCCCACGTCGTGTGGGCGTCGCCATAGTCACGTTTGCCTATCACCAACGGTTCGACTCCCTTCTCGGCGAGTTCGATGGCGAGTCGTGCGCCTGCCGCACCGGCCCCGACGACGAGAACGGGAACGTGGATCTCCTCGTACTCGATGTCGGTGGTGGTCGACTTGGCGGACTCCGAGGTCGATGCGTCGCTATAGATCGAACTGGTGGTATACGGATTCATTGGAGGGGTGAAACGCCGGAACGCCTCTACTAGTATAGAGGTGATGAAGCCTCTTGAGGGCTTCGTGATGCAGAATTATCAGTACTTGGCTGAATGACCTGAAGAGAAACAAATAACATATAGTGTCAATAATTCTGAAATCGTATGGAAAAACATCCCACCCCGCAGATGGACACTGACGAGACGCTCCTCGGTCGACGCGCACTCGCGTTGATTATTGATACAATACTTATCTCTGTGCTCTTCATTGCCTTTGCAGCACCGCCGGTTTCTGGAACACTGTCGACAGCACTCTTCGTACTCGGTTTTACGGCCATGTTCGTGTATGTATTTGTCCTCGAAGGACTCTACGGCTACACACCCGGCAAATACCTGCTCGGGTTGGTTGTTGTCAAAAGCGATGGATCGAACTGTACGATCGGGGCTTCGATCATCCGAAACGTGCTGTTGACAATCGATAATTTACCGTTTGCCTACCTCATCGGAATCGTCGCCATTCTGGTGACTGATAACCACCAACGCGTTGGCGATCTCGCAGCCGATACGGTAGTCGTTCGACGGCAGTAGCTCGCATTGGTTTGCATCCATATCGTCTTACCGCGGTCGACGGACGAGCCGTAGAAAGGCAAGACAGTTATCGCCGCCGCCGATTGATGGAGTAATGAGTATCCTTGCCGAGGCACGGGCCGTCATCGCGGCAGGCCCGGTCTGCGATAGCTGTGTCGGCCGAGTGTTCGCCGACCGGAGTTTCGGCCTCTCGAACGCCGATCGCGGTCGAAGCCTCCGCGTCGCGGTCGCCCTCGACGACGACCAGCCATACGAATCAGTCGACCCCGACGAGTGCTGGGTCTGCGAGGTCGAGTGCGGCCGGTTCGACGAGTGGGCCGACCGCGCGGTCGACGCGATCGGCGACCCCGAGTTTTCGACCTACCAGGTCGGCACGAAAACCCCGCCACTGATCGAGGAGAACGACGAACTCCTTCGGATGGACGCCGGTGTTGACGCGGATGCTGGCGAACTATTTAAATCGAACATGAACCGCGAGGTCGGCAAGCGAGTTGGCCAACTCACCGGTACTGACGTCGACTTCGGTCGACCCGACGTCCAGATCACCCTCGACATCGAGAACGATCGCGTCGAAACGAAACTCAACTCCGCCTTTATATACGGGCGGTACCGCAAGCTCGAACGGGATATTCCCCAAACCGAGTGGCCCTGCCGGGAGTGCCACGCCAGCGGCCGCACAGGGAAACTCCCCTGCGAGCACTGCGACGGCACGGGCTATCTGTACCCCGAGAGCGTCGAACAGCTGACTGCTCCCGTGGTGATGGACGTGATGGACGGCACCGAGGCAACCTTCCACGGCGCAGGCCGCGAGGACGTCGACGCCCGCATGCTGGGTACCGGCCGCCCGTTCGTGATCGAGGTCCAAGAGCCCCACCGACGAACAGTCGACGTCGAGCGCCTCGAAGGCGATATCAACGCCTTCGCCGAGGGGAAAGTCGAGGTCGAAGGCCTCCGGCTGGCGAGCTACGAAATGGTCGAGCGCGTCAAGGAACTCGACGCCTCGAAAACATACCGTGCGTACGTCGAGTTCGATTCCGAGGTGACCGACGACGAGCTCCAGACGGCCATCGCTGAACTCGACGGCTCGACCATCGAGCAGTACACTCCAGAGCGCGTCGACCACCGCCGGGCGGGGCTCACGCGTGTCCGAGACGTCCTCGCAGCCAGTGCGAAACTCGACGACCCACGACACGCGACGGTCGAGATCCACGGCGAGGGCGGCCTATATATAAAAGAGCTCATCTCGGGCGACAACGACCGAACCGAGCCGAGTCTCGCCGCCCTGCTGGGCGTCCAAGCCGTCGTCACTGAACTCGATGTGACGGGTGTCAAGGGCGTCGACGAGCCGTTCGAGCGCGAGGAGTTCTTGCTGGAGTAAGCGATGACATTCCAGATCGGCGTCGACGAGGCAGGCAAAGGCCCAGTGTTGGGACCGATGATTGCGGCCGCCGTCCGGGCCGAACCAGCCAAACTCCCCAAGGGAATCGCCGACTCCAAGCGGCTGACGCCCGACAGACGCGACTCGCTGGCCGACGAACTTCGGTCGACAGACGCCGTCGAGATAGCCATTGGTACGGTGACCGTAGAGGAGATAGACGATCCCGCTACGGATATGAACCGGCTGACGGTCGCCGCACAGCGACGGGCAATTCTGGGCGTCGCCGAAACTGGAGACTCAGCGATCGTCGACGCGTGCGATGTCTCCGAATCACGCTTCGCCCGTCGTGTCACTGAGGGGCTCGCGGCTGACGGAATTGCAGTCGACGTAACCGCCGAACACGGTGCCGACGACAGCCACCGTCTGGCGGCAGCCGCCAGCATCATCGCGAAAGTCGAACGCGACCGGCAAATGGCCGAAGTAGGCAGTGACTACTCAGAGTTAGGACCAGTAGGAAGTGGCTACCCGAGCGACCGAACAACGCGGTCGTTTCTGGCCAGCTACGTCGACCGGTACGACGAACTCCCTGCGTGTGCCAGAGCGTCGTGGTCGACGTGCGAGGATCTCTTGGCGGCCCGGGCGCAGGCTGCGCTCGACGATTTTTGAACGATTAGTCGTTCTGTCGACGGTCGTTATCGTGGCTCGCCACTCCCTGGGAGCCGTCTTGAGACGACGAGTTGGGAGTCGGGAGTCGACTGATCATCACGAATCCGGCGAGCATTGTCGCTACCCCGAGCGTCAAAAAGAACACA
The DNA here is from genome assembly GCF_056175805.1 of Halohasta sp. A2. Taxonomy (NCBI): domain Archaea; kingdom Methanobacteriati; phylum Methanobacteriota; class Halobacteria; order Halobacteriales; family Haloferacaceae; genus Halohasta; species Halohasta sp. A2. Next base: position 33,430 of record NZ_JAQFWV010000007.1, read on the forward strand.
CCTGAGTCGCCCGTGGCGTTTCCGGCAGTCACCAGCAGTATCAACGCCCCGACAGCGACTGAACACACGCCGAAGACGGCCTTCGAAAGTGCGCCCACAAGCCGTCCGATCTCCTCTCGAACGGACGCTGTGGCTTCATCGTCTGCCCGAGCATCTGTTGCCATCTCGTATTGGTTTGCATACCGGATAGAAAACGTATCGGTTCTGTCTGACAGCTGTCAGACGGTTAGCGGTGTTTCAGGAAGTGTTTTCGAACAAAGACGATGACTGACAACCCTGCGTGGTGGCCGGTTAGCGATCGGTCATCAGGTATCGGAGGATGTCACCGTAGGCTGGCCGTGTGACCAACACCCCGACGAGAACGCCGAGGATGGTGAAGATCGCGAACCCACGGAGATCACCCAGCGACAACACTGCCAGTGGTGACATGGCGACGATCGTCGTTGCGGCGGCGACGCCGATCACCCAGAACGCCTTCTTGAACCGCGAGTCGAACACGCGCCGGCTCGTTACGTCACCTTCCGAGAGCACCTCGTCGGCAATGATCACCAGATCGTCGACGCCGGTCCCGATTACCGCGATGAAGCCAGCGATCACCGACAGGTCCAACGGATAGCCCAGATACGCGGCAAAGCCGAGTAGGATGACGACCTCCGAAAAGGCCGTGACGACCATCGGCAAGGCGACTTTCGGCTCGCGGTAACGGAGAAAGACGACGCCAGCGACCGCCAGGACTGACAACAGTCCGATAACCAGCGAGTAGGTTTGGAAGTTCTCACCCTGGGTGGGCGAGATGAACGACGTCGTTCCGTTCTCGAGATCGAGTTCGGCTGGCAGCGCACCGGCACGCAGATCGATGGCGATCTGTTGGGCCTCTTCGATCGAAGTGGTCGTCAGGATGAAGTTCGGATCCTGCGCCCAATCACCGTTCTGCATGCTCGATGCGAGGTCGCCGTTCATGCCGAAGGAGTTGATCACCTCACCGTCGGAGACCAACAACAGACACGGATCGGTGTTCTCTCGGTCGTCCTCATAGGTACACTGTGAACCACCCTCTTGGGCGAGGCCAGTGTCGACGGCGCTCTGCTGGAAGTCCTCGGCGGAGCTCTCTCGGACCGTCACTGGCACGTTCGGTTGGCCCTGCTCGTTTTCGGTCGCCGTGCCCACCGTCTGGAAGTCGGACTGCGTCAGCGCCCCCTCTTCGGTTTCGTACTCGCCCGAATCGTTCGGGTAGTAGATGTCGACGCGGACGTCACCACGATCCTCGATCAGGTCTACAACGTCTTGGCGGTCCTGGCCGGGGACCTCAATGAGCATGAAGTACTCGCCGCTCGCGCTGGAAGTCTCTTGGACGCTACTGCCGGACAGGCCGGCTTGGTTCACCTTTCCTTCCAGTACTGAGACCGCCTCCTCGCGGGTCGCGTCGGTCAGTTGATCGGTGATCGATTCGTACTCGTAGCCCGAGTCGTCCATCGCCTGGGCGAACTCCTCTTCGGAGACATCCGGATCGACTACCTCGACGCTCGCAGGTTCGTCCTGCGTCTCGTTGCGTGCGACGACGTCAGTGGACTGTGTGTCGGGTAACTCTTCGGCGACTGCAGCCGACACCGTCGCTTCGCTGTCACCATCGAACTCGACGTTTTCAGCCGTAAACCCGAGTAGCGGGGCCCTGATCCGCGTTCCACCCTCCAGATCGAGGCCGTACTGGAGATTCGTCAGCCCGGAATCGGCTTCCGATTCGTTCCCGATCGCCTCGGTGTCGTCCGCACCGATCGTCGGCGAGAACAGCGCGAAGCAGGCCAACAGGATGAAGACACCCAACAGCACGACGCGCCAGTTCGATTTCAGCCAGTCGATCATCGTTTCACCCCCTCGTGAACGTACCAGCGCAGCAGGGTGACGTTCAGCAGATAGGTGTTGATCAGATCAGCCGTGAGCCCGACGACGAGAATAAAGCCAATCGCGCTCATAATTCCGATGCCGAAAATGTAGGCGAGCACCGCCATTACGGCCATTGCAACGATCGAAGTGACCGTCATCGTCACACCGGTCCGTCGCGCGCGGTACGTAGATTCGTAGAAGTCGCCTGACTGGCGAAGAATACTGTTGTTCAACAGAATATCCGAGTCGACGCTGTACCCGATCAACATCAGGAGTGCAGCCACCGTCCCCAGCGTGAGGTCGATTCCGAGCACGTTCATCATTGCCAGTGGGATCATCACGTCGGAAAACGCCGAGATGACCACCGCAATCGATGGAACGAACGACCGAAACGCCCCAAACACGATCAGGCTCATCCCGACGAACGCGAAGACCACCCCACCGACCGCGAGTCGTTGGGTATCGCCACCGAAGCTCGCTGAGACGGTGTCGACCGTCTGTATGTCGAAGCCAGCTTCGGAGGCTCTGTCCTCTATTTCCTGGGTCGACAGCCCCTCGGAGTCGAACGTCACGACGTACGAGCCGTCGCCCTGAACCTCCCGAATCGACTCGGATTCACCGCCGAATGTCTCTTCGATCTGTCCGCGTGGATCGTCTCCATCGACGTCGACGCGAAGCTCTGTTCCCCCGGTAAACTCCAACCCCATGTTCGCCGGGGCCCCCGTCATCACGTACCAGCCGACAACAACAAGCAGCGCCACAGCCAGCAACGCCAGCGGCACGGCCAACAGCTGCCGGTTCGTGTACCGGGAATAGTCGACTTCCGGTACCGCGATCTCAACCATACGGGGTGCTCTGATTCAGCGTTGAATAAGCCTTCTCATGTCGAAGACAGAGAGTATTAGGCGTCGACTACTGCCAACGCCAATCAGCGAGAAGGTCGAATACTCACGGAAGGTACCGGATACTTACCACACCGGGTTCCGACCGAATCTCGACTCGGTTAACGCCCAGTCGTGCGGCCCGCGAGAGCGTGGCTTCACGGTCTTCGATAACGTCCGAAACCGCTTCGCGGGTGCCGTCTTTGGGGACGGTCACCACGTGAATCTCACCGATCCCTGCGCGAGGTTCGCGTGCGAGCTCGCCGACCGACTGGTCGGCGGCCAACTCGCGTTCTTGGACTGTCGGTGGCTCTTGGCTCTCGTCGATCGAGAGCGGTCGGCGCTCGTCGACCTCGGTGAGTTGCCACGAAACGTCGAGCGGCGGGTCGGGCGAGACGGTTCCCTCGATGGCGTCGTCGACCTCGATACCGGGATTCGTGGTCACGGTGTGAACCTGACCGTCGTGAACGTCCTTGAGAACGGCTGAGTCGGCGTCCGCGTGAGTCACCAGAAACGTGCTTGTCTTGGACTCGGAGTGCGTCATGAAAGGGTGGTCGACCTGCGTGGGTATCGGCGTTTCGTCATTGATTGCTGTGTAGTCACGACTGCGAGTCAGTTGCGCCGGTCGACAGCCGCCCCGACAACAGCGCGTGGCTGGCGGCCATCACCGCCATCATCGCCACCGGCGGGCCGATTGCGGCTGCCTGCGGGAGCCGGTACATGAGGTTCACCAGCGGTCCGAACACGCCACTGGCTGGATCACGGCACACCGTCTCGCCGTCGAGTTCGAAACACTCGGGCATCGAGATGATCGCTGCCAAATAAAGAGAAAGCAGAAATCCGATGCCGAGTGCGGCCATAATCGTGTCGTATCGGGGATGATAGGCCAGTTTTTTGCGGTGCTTGCGCGCGACGAGCAGAATCGGGGCGATCAACGGGCCGGCTGCGAACAGCCCGACGACCGCGATAAACGTTCGCGAGAGGGTCAGCGAACCGCCCGGTCGACCAGCCGTCTCGCCGATCCACACGATCAGACTGAGCGTGAACAGTCCGCCGACGAACAGCGCGGCGAGCGTGCCACCGACCACATACAGTCGAAAAAACAACGAGTCGCCGTGTCGATAGGCGTACGGGAACGCGCCAAACAGCCCGCGGTAGCCGTCTGCCATTGTCACCGGTTGGGTGTCAGCCGAATTAACAGCATTGGATTCCCTTCGATGGACTGGTTTCCGGTCGACAATCCGTTGGGAATTCTCGGTATGTGGAGTGCCGACCGACCGCGAGAACAGCTTATCGACCGAACAGACGGCAACGATTTTACCCCCGCCGACCGCCCATAGGGGTATGTATCTGGATATTGGAAACGCGTTAGAGACCAGCCCCGGACTCACCGAAGCAACCCTCGACCGACTTGACGAGCGCGTCGCTATCGCCCACGACCGTATCGAAGACGGACGCGACGCCGCCGAACACGGCTACGCCGCGCTGAATCTCCCTGACACGGTCGACACAGACGAGATCCGATCCACGCTCGAACGGTTCGGCACGCCAGAAGCCGTGCTCACGGTCGGCATCGGCGGCAGCGCGCTCGGTGCGGCGACGATTTCAGCCGCCCTCGCCGACCAGACCGACGTCGACGCACACTTCCTCGACAATGTCGACCCCGAACAGACGACCGAACTCCTCGATTCGCTTGCCCTCGACGAGACCGTGCTCAACGTCGTCTCCCGGTCGGGGACGACCGCCGAAACGCTCGCGAACTTCTTGGTCGTCCGCAAAGCGATGGAAGACGCTGGCGTCGACTGGACCGACCAGACTTTTGTAACCACTGGCGACGAGGGTAACCTCCGGAATCTGGCCGACAAACACGACCTGCCGTCGCTGAAAGTGCCCGACGGGGTGCCGGGTCGGTTCTCGGCGCTCTCGACGGTCGGGCTGGCTTGCGCCGCACTCCAGGGCCTCGACATTGAGGGCGTCGTCGAGGGAGCCCGAAGCGAGATGGAGACCCTCTCGGGGTCGCTGTACGACTCGCCAGCCTACGCCTACGGCGCGGTGTGTTACGCGCTCGCCGAACGCGGTGCGCTGACCAATGCGATGATGCCCTATACTGAATCGCTCGAATACTTCGCCGAGTGGTTCGCCCAACTGTGGGCCGAAAGCCTCGGGAAGGAAGGATTGGGCCAGACGCCCGCCCGTGCACTCGGCGCGACTGACCAGCACTCCCAGCTTCAACTGTATCGCGCTGGCCCGCGCGACAAACTCGTCACGCTCGTTCGTCCACGCGAACGCAACGATATCGAAATCCCCGAGACGGATCTGGAGGGACTGTCGTATCTCGGCGGTGCGGGTCTCGGCGACTTGCTCGACGCCGAGTTCGAGGCGACCGAGGCGAGTTTGGCTGCCGAGAATCGGCCAAACGTCCGGATCGAAGTCGACGCGGTCGACGCCCACGGAATCGGCGAACTCCTCTACGGGATGGAGGTCGCCTGTGTGATGTACGGCGAACTCGCCGGCGTGTCGACGTTCACCCAACCGGCCGTCGAGTGGGGCAAGAAGGCCGCTCGCGGACTGCTTGGTGGCGGCGAGTTCGCCGAAGCCGACGCCGTCGCCGACAAACGCGAGTTCTATATATAAATACAGACTGAAAGAAGGCGTCGACACCGATGCGTTCGCCCGAGGAGAGACCGGCGTGCCCAGCCACAGCCTGTGCATATCGGTGTGCCTAACAGGCAGCCAGGCGTATACGAGCCCAACTGATGGACCAGCAACCACAGGCGACAATGGACCGTCGACTCCAGCATATCGGTGAAGTTATTCTGGTGATTTTTGGTGCGTATCTCGCCGCTATTCTAGCGGTTACGGCGATCTCACCGGTTATAGACGGACTCGGCTCGACGCTTGGAGACATCATTCTGACGGTGAGCCAGTTCGTCGCCCTCGGGGCTGTCGTCCTCTGGTACGCACGGGTCGTCGACTCCGAGCGGCTGATCAGGGCAGTCGTTCCGGATCGTCGAAGCCTCGGACTGATCGCGGCAGGAACGATCGTCCTGCTCGGCGGTCAGTATTTCGTCAACGTGCTGTTTCGGTTGATCGGCTTCTCGCCCGGAACGAACCAGGCTGTCACCGCCGGCCTTGGCGAGCCGACCTACTTTCTGGCGATGATCCCCGTCTCGCTACTGGTCGTTGGCCCGGTCGAAGAACTCCTGTTTCGAGGGGCGGTGCAGGGTCGACTCCGCCAGTCGTGGGGCCGATGGCCCGCAATTGTCGGCGCGACCGTGTTATTTGGGCTGATTCATATTCCGGCAATCAGTGGTGGTTTCGAGGCCCAACTCTCGTATGCCGTCATCGCCGGGCTGCTCGGGTTTCTGCTCGGGTTTCTGTACGACTATACCCGGAACATCGTCGTCCCAGCAGTGGTTCACGGCAGTTACAACGCGACACTGTTTATAATTCTGTACCTCAATGAGATCGGCATGCTGGGCTGAATTCCAGCGCACAATAGCGTGTCGGCTCAGGCCGGGTTTTTCCGCGAGAGGTCACTGCCACAGATCGGACACCGATCGTGGTTGTCGTCGAACGTCCGGCCACAGCCGCTGCACTGGAACTGCCACTCGCGCTGTTCGGTAATGCCGTCAGTGGCGATCACTTGGACGTCGACGTCCAATCGCTCGGCGACGTTCTGCATCGCGTAGTCGTCGGTGACGAGCGTGCCGTCGAGTTCGAACGCCGCCGAAACCAACAGGAGATCGGTTTCGGAGAGTTCGGCGGCGTCGCCGGTTTCGGTGGCGGCGCGTTGGACCGTTTCGACGGTTCCGTCGGCCGGAATGTGAATGTGCATTCCGGCACCCTCCTCGGCATCGAACCGGAAGGCGTGTTCGCCCTCTAACTCCTCGTGAACCTGTGGCACCGAGGCTGTGTCGTCATCAGTGTGATACTCGTGAATAAAAGCCGACGTGTCGAGAATTTCCATTCGTTAGCGAGAGACGACGATGTAGTCTTTGACGGCCTGAACGGTGCTGATCGGGATTTTGAGTCGACCGGCGTCGTCGGCTTCGAAGCCCGACGAGTGTGCCGAGATCCCCTCGTTGGGAACGACGAGCAGGCTGCGCAGGCCGCCGGTTTTCATCTCCATCGTAATGTTGTACAGGTCACCGAGCTCGGTGCCATCGGCGCCCATCACCGCTTTCCCCGAGAGGTTTTCAGCGAGTATGTCTACCATATACTCGCTAATTAGTCGGAATCATATAAACGCCACGGGCAGTGTCTGACGTTCCTTTAAATAGCGGTCGACCGGATCAACAAAGCGATTATACGGTATCACGACTGAGAAGTCATATCTGTGTCATCCAGTGTTCTCACCATCACCGCGATAATCCTGGCGCTCGGCATCGGGGCACAGGTGCTGGCCAAACGGCTCAAAGTGCCGAGCGTGCTGTTTTTGATCCTGATCGGTGTCGGTCTGGGCCCCGCTGGAATCGGGCTCGTCACGCCCGAAACGTTCGGCGACGGGCTGTCGACGGTTGTCGGACTCAGCGTGGCAGTCATCGTCTTCGACGGCGCGTTTCAGCTTCGACGCGAGAAACTCCAGTTGGCCCCGAAAGCGATCACCGGCCTGACGACCGCTGGCGCGCTGGCGATGTTCGTCGGGACAGCCGTCGCCGTTCGCGTCTTTCTCGGCACCGACTGGGGCATCTCGCTGTTGATCGGCGCGTTGTTGATCGCCACCGGGCCGACGGTTATCACACCCATTATGGAGGTCATCACGGTCCGCGAACACCTGGAGACGACGTTCGAAGCTGAGGGAATTTTCAACGACGTGACCGCCGCGATCCTCTCGATCGTCGTCTTCGAGACGCTGGTCGTCGAATCGACGCCGCTGGCGCTGCCCGGTGGCTTTCTGACTCGCCTGGCGATCGGCGTGGGGGTCGGCGTGGCAATCGCGCTCGGCATTCGCTCACTGCTCGTCTGGATGGAGATTCCGGCCGACGATGCCCCCCGCGTCGCCCGGCTCACCGTGCTCTCGGCGGTGATTTTGGCCTACGGTGCGTCCGAGGCGCTAGTTTCGGAAACCGGTGTGGCGGCGGTCGCCGCGGCCGGACTGCTGATGGGCAATCTCTCAATGCCTCACCGAGAGCCGGTCGCCGAGTTCACCCGGGACCTGACGCTGATCGTGCTCGCGATCGTCTTCATCGCGCTCGCTGCTCTGATCGAGTTCGACGCCCTGTTGGGGTTGGGCCTCGGCGGAATTGCAGTCGTTGTCACGCTCACAGTCGTCATCCGACCGATCGTCGTCTGGCTCTCGGCGCGAGATCCGCAGTTCAGCACGGACGAAAAGCTGTTTCTCAGCTTCGTCGGCCCGCGCGGGATCATCCCCGCCAGCATCGCGACCCTGTTCGCGATCGAACTCCAGGGTGCCGGACAGTTCGACGAGGCGCAGGTGCTCGCTGGCACCGTCTTTCTGGTTATTTTCACGACCGTTCTTCTGCAAGCCGGTCTGGCTCGACAGATCGCAACCGCACTCGATGTGATACCAATGCGAACAATCCTCATCGGCGGCGGCCGCGTCGGCCGCATGCTCGCCGAACGACTGGAGAACCGTGGCGAAAACGTGGTCATCGTCGACCTTCGACAGGAGACGGTCGACGCGCTCCAAAAAGCGGGCCACACGGCTCGGCAGGGCGACGGCACCGAGACGGACGTACTCGAAGCGGTTGGAACTCTGGGTGCCAAACGGGTGGTCGCGGTCACCGGCGACGACGATACGAACCTACTGGTAGCCCAAATCGCCCGCACGAAGTTCGATGTCGACGACGTGCTGGCGCGGGTCAACGAGCCAGGGAACGTCCAGACGTTCGAATCGCTCGATGTGACCGCCATCAGCGCCTCGGAGGCGACCGCGTGGTCGATCGACAACGAGATCGAACGGCCGGAGCTCGCCCACTGGATGACGAAAATCGGCGAGGGACACGACGTCCAAGAGATCGAACTCACCGCCGATGATCTGGCCGGACAGACGGTCCGTGAGATCAACAGCGCGATTCCCGACGGCTGTATCATCGCCGTCATCGGCCGCGGCGAGGAAACGCACGTTCCCACCGCGGACGAGAAACTGGACCGTGGCGACCGCGTCACCTTCCTCGGTCGACGCGCGGCCGTCGAGGGGGCGGTGAGACGGTTCCATCCCAGAGGCTGATCGGTCACAACTCCGCCAGCCCACCGTCGTACACCCCACCAACCCGACGCTGGCGTCGACTGCGATGGGACGGGACGTCGACTGCGGTGGATGGGAAGTTGAAACACTTAACACCGACGCCACACTGATTTTCGGTAACACGACCTTTTGAGGTTCTATCCATGTCCGATCAAGCCAACTCACTGCGCACACCCATCGTCGCCGTTCTCGGCCACGTCGACCACGGCAAGACCAGTCTCCTCGACAAAATCCGCGGCTCGGCGGTCAGCGACGGCGAAGCGGGGGCGATCACCCAGCACATCGGTGCGACCGCCGTCCCGCTCGAAACCATCTCCGAGATGGCCGGCAGCCTCGTCGACCCGACCGACTTCGATCTGCCCGGCCTGCTGTTTATCGATACACCGGGCCACCACTCGTTTTCGACGCTTCGGTCGCGCGGCGGCGCGCTCGCCGACATCGCCATTCTCGTCGTCGACGTAAATGATGGGTTCCAACCCCAAACCGAGGAAGCCCTCGACATCCTCCAGCGCACCGGGACGCCGTTTGTTGTCGCCGCCAACAAGGTCGACACGACGCCCGGCTGGAACCCAGTCGAGAACTCGCCGATCAAACCCAGCTACGATGGCCAGAGCGACGCGGCACGCGGTCGGCTCGACGAGAACCTCTACGAACTCATCGGCCAGCTGTCGGATCGGGATTTCTCGGCTGACTTCTACTGGCGCGTGCAGAACTTCCAGAAGAACATCGGCGTCGTCCCCTGCTCGGCGCTTACCGGTGAGGGCGTTCCCGACGTTTTGGCCGTCCTGATGGGTCTGTCGCAGCGCTTTATGAAAGCCGAGATGGAGATCGACGTCGACGGCCCCGGCGAGGGGACGGTGCTCGAAGTCAAAGACGAACAGGGATTCGGAGCCACACTCGATGTGGTTGTCTACGACGGCATCATCCGCGAGGGCGACAGGATCGTCGTCGGGGCGAGCAACGAGCCGATCGTCACCGAGATTCGGGCGTTGTTGCAGCCCCGACCGAACGCCGAGATACGCGTCGAAAAACGCTTCGAGCGCGTCGACAGCGTCGGTGCAGCCGCCGGTGTCAAGATCGCTGCCCCGGATCTGGATACCGCAATCGCCGGCGCACCCGTGCGAGTGGTCCGTGACCGACCGGTCGAAGAGGTAATAGCTGAGGTCAAAGCCGAACTCGCCGAGATCGAAGTCGACACCGAAGAAGAGGGCGTCGTCGTCAAAGCCGACACCCTCGGCAGCCTCGAAGCGATGGCAAACGCGCTCCAAGAAGCCGAGATTCCGATTCTTCGCGCCGAGGTCGGCGACATCGCCCCCCGTGACGTCGCGGTCGCTGGCACCGCGCGTGAACCCGAACACACCGCGATTTTGGGGTTCAACGTCGACGTCCTAGCGAACGCCGAGCGCGAACTCGAGCAGTCGGACGTCCGACTGTTCGACGACGACGTGATTTATCAGCTCATCGAGGAATACGAGCAGTATGTCGACGAGATGAAACGCAGCCAACAGGAGACGATTCTCGACAAGATCATCCGGCCTGCACGGTTCCAGATCCTCCAGGATCACACCTTCCGCCAATCGGATCCGGCGGTCGTCGGCGTCGAAATCATGTCGGGGACGGTGAAAAACAACACCAACGTCGCGACGTTCGAGAACAACGAGCCGACCCGTGTCGGCCAGCTGTCGGGAATTCAACTGCAAGGCGACGACGTCTCGGAGGCCCGAGCCGGCCAGCGAGTGAGTATCGCGATCGACGGACCGACGGTGGGTCGACAGATCAACGAGGGCGACGAACTCTGGATTGAGCTCCCCGAAAAACACGCCAAGATCCTCGAACAAGAGTTGTCGGACGAGATTCCCGCCGACGAACTCGAAGCGCTCTCGGGTTATTTAAATAAGCGCCGGAAACGCGATCCGTTCTGGGGCAAGTGACGATACGGAGTCACCAATCCAACGAGACGAGTCGGCTATCCAACGCTACAAATACGTAGCATACTCACCAATATCCATGGTGGGTGAATCGAGAAATGGAGCCACAGCTACAATCTGGACGGACGGTTTTCGAGCGCGAGTTTTCCGAGTTCGATCTCCTGTTGGCGGCGATTCCAGTATCACTACTCGCAGGCGCGGTGAGCGCGTTGCTGTTGTCGGTTCCGCTGTTCGTCGGAATCAGTGTCGGTGCCGCGCTGGCGGGGCTGCTCGTCAGCTACTGTCTGTACGCCGTTGGTCAATTTTAGTCGACGCCGACCGGTGACAAATCGATTCCGACCGACTACGAGCCGACTCGGCGCGAGCCATCGCTCAGTGGTAAACAACACCGAATCAAGTAAGAAATAGACCTGTTTCTGTGTGGATTACCGCCCGGTAGGGGTAATTCCGTCACCGACCGCATTCATTACCTGGAGAACTGCACTCGCCGCGAGCCCCTGTGCGACCTCGTGTTGGGTCTCGGCATCGAGCCCGCTGTCGATCTCGTCGGGATCCGGCGAGTAGCCAGCCGTAACGGGATGGCCTGCTGGCGGGTCGACCGCGACGGTGGCAGTCGCCCCACTCGCGTAGGTGAGTTCGGAGCCGACCTGGTAGCCCTCGGGGAGATACGACTGTGTTTCGGCAACGATGCCTGCAACGGCGACGCGGAGTGCGTCGCGCTGTCCGCACGATAGCTCGTCGGCACTCGCCGACTGGCCACCGACCGGTGATCCCCCAGACCCGGTGTAGTTTCCATTCATGTGAATTATACCAACAGTTGGTTCGACGGTCGTAAAAAGGCGTCGGCGGTCACAACGGCGTTTCAACGACTCCACAGGGTCACAGGATCGGTTCGCTCTCGCCGTAGGCTGCGAGCACGACCACCGCCGTCCACGCATCGTCGACTGGTTCGGCGCTTGACACCAACAGATCACTGTCGGTAAGGTCCCACTCGCGAAGTTCAGCGCCGGCGTCGAGCCCGCGGCGAATCTCGCTTTCGACGGCCTCCGGGTCGGTGCCGGAGGCCTCGTAGAACAACCCCGGACCGGGGCCGGTCGACCAGCCGATGCCGGTCGTGATCGCCGCGTGCTCGGAGTCGGGGCCAGCGACGACTTTCCCCTGGACGACAGTGAGTCGGTTGCCCGCCGGGCCGAGATCCGGGACTTCGTCGACGACCTGAAGCTCCGCGTCGGCAGGGACGATAGACGAGACCGAAATCAGGTTGTAGTTGTGGAGATTCGCGTCGGCAAGCGCGGCGTCGTAGGCCGACATCTCGGTCGGTGCGACGCCAACGCCACCCGCCAAATAAATAGTATTCATTACCGATTGACGGTGACGACAGCGGTAATCGGTTACGGATCGCCGTCGACAAGTCCCGGTCGGCGCTCAGTACTGGTAGCGAACCACGCCGTCGTCGGTCTCGTTGCGGTCGAGTTTCTCGCGAGCGTGGTCGATGTCTTTGCGGGTGACGGTCGTTCGGTCGTTTCGGATCGCGAACATGCCGGCTTCGGTGATCAGGCTCTCGATATCCGCCCCACTGTAATCGTCGAGCTGGTCGGCGAGTTCGTCGAAGTCGACCGCCGGGTCGACGTTGATCTCTCGGCTGTGGATTTCGAGGATCTTCCGTCGACCCTCGGGACCGGGGGTGGGAACCTCGATGAGCCGGTCGAACCGCCCCGGTCGGAGAATGGCCTCGTCGAGCATGTCGTACCGGTTGGTCGCCGCCATGATTCGGATCTCGCCGCGGTCGTCGAAGCCATCCATCTCGCTGAGCAGCTGCATCATCGTCCGTTGGACCTCGGCGTCGCCGGAGGTTTTCGAGTCCGTTCGCCGGGAGGCGATGGCGTCGATCTCGTCGATGAAGACGACCGCTGGCTCCCGTTCGGCCGCGAGCCCGAACAGATCCCGAACCAGCCGCGCGCCCTCGCCGATGAACTTCTGGACCAGTTCGGAGCCGGTCATCTTGATGAACGTCGCGTTGCTCTCGTTGGCCACTGCTTTGGCTAACATCGTTTTGCCGGTGCCCGGTGGACCGTGCAGCAGGACACCAGACGGCGGTTCGATTCCGACTGTTTCGAACTGTTCGGGGTTCTCGATCGGATCTTCGACGGCCTCTATGACCTCTTGGATCTGGTCGTCGATGCCGCCGATATCGGTGTATCGGACATCGGGCGATTCGGTGACCTCCATCGCTTGGGCTCGCGAGTCGGTTTCATCATCAAGTACGAGCTGAATGCCGAACGATTCGTTGATCGCGACGCGGTCGCCGTTTTCGATTTCGGCATACAGCCCCGGCGAAACCTCGGTTAGTACCTCCTGGTTGTTGCCGTGCTGTTTGATGATGACGCCGCCGTCGTCGGTCAGTTCCTCGACACTGGCGATGTAGAGCGCCGACGTTTTGAGCGCCTCATTTCTGTCTTTGAGTTTCGAGACTTTTTGTCGAAGACGCGTGCGTTGCTGGCTGGCTTCGGTAAGCCGCTCGTCGAGTTCCTCGTTTACTTCCACGAGTCGACGGAAGTGCTGTTGGATCGCCTCAAGCCGCTCGGCTGTCGACATTTCGGGATCGAGATTTAGCCGTGGACGGTCGGGAAGCGATGGGCTACGTGACATTTGTTGTCAGCGATTAGAGCCGGAGTTAAATGTGCCTTTGGGTCTCGCGAACGCCACGGCCGGGTACGGCAAAAGAGTCGAGAATGGAACTCTGAGGCGTTCGGTAGGACCTTCCTACCGACGCTCAGCCATCAAAGACGCCTATCGGAGCTCGTCGACGCGGTCGAGATACTCGCCGTACACCGAGAGCGCCGATTCGATCGGCTCGGCGGTCGTCATATCGATACCGGCGAGTTCAAGCGCTTCGATCGGATACACGCTCCCGCCCGCACGTAACATCTCACGGTAGGCTGCGGCAGCTTTTTCGCCCGCCTCGCCGCCTTGTAAAATCCCCTCGACGATAGCGACCGCCGCCGAAATCCCGGTCGCGTACTGGTAGACATAGAAGTTGTAGTAGAAATGGGGAATCCGCTGCCACTCGCGTGTGATGTGATCGTCGACCTCGGCTGGCTTGTAGTAGGCAGCTTTGAGATCGCCGTACAACTCGTCGAAGATGTCGGGCGTCAGTGGCTGGTCGGCCTCCGCATGTTCGTGGATCTGCTGTTCGAACTCGGAGAACATTGTCTGTCGGAAGAGCGTCGACCGGAACCGTTCGAGATACTCGTCAAGCACGTGCAGTCGGAGTTCGTCATCGTCGACCGTTTCGAGTAGATACTGGGTCAACAGCGTCTCGTTGACCGTTGAGGCGACCTCGGCGACGAAGATCTCGTAGCCCGCGTCGTGCCACGGCTGGGCGTCGGCCGACAGCTCCGAGTGCATCGAGTGACCCAACTCGTGGGCGAGTGTGAACATCGAGGAAATGTCGTCCTGGTAGTTCATCAGAATGAACGGCTGGGTGTCGTAGGTCCCCGACGAGAACGCCCCCGAGCGCTTGCCGCGGTTCTCGTAGACGTCGACCCAGCGGCTCTCCAGACCCTCGGCCATTCGCTGTTGGTAGGCGTCGCCTAACGGCTCGACCGCCTCGATAATCCACGATTTGGCCTGTTCGTACTCGACGGTTGGCCCCTCGTCGCCCGTCAGCGACATGTAGAGATCCCACGGCTGGAGGTCGTCAACGCCGAGCGCGTTGGCTTTGAGTTCGGCGTGGCGGTGGAGCAGATCGAGGTTCTCACGGACGGTGTCGACGAGCGTGTCGTACACCGCCACTGGGACGTTCGGCCCGTCGAGGGCGGCCTCACGGGCCGTCTCGTAGTTTCGAGCCCGGGCGATCTTGACGTCCTTTCGGATCTGCTTTTTCAGCGAGGTACCGACCGTGTTGCGGACGGTCTCCCACTCGTCGTAAAACTGCTCGTGGACCGTCTTTCGGAAGGCTCTGTTTTCGTGTTTCTGGAGTTTCGTGAAGTTTCCCTGGCTGATCTCGATTTCCTCACCGTCAGGATCGTCGACGGTGGGAAACGTCATGTCGGCGTTCGCCAGCATCGAGTAGATTTCGCTCGGCGAACTGGTGACCTCGCCCAACTCCGCCAGAAGTTCCTCGACTTCGGGTGAGCGAGTGTGGGGCTTCGCCCGTAGCACGTCGTCAAAGAACTGCTCGTATTCGGCGAGCGCTGGCTCAGCGTCGACGAATTCCTTGACGTCTTCATCGGTTAGTTCCTGCAGTTCCGGTTCGATGTAGGATGTCGCACTTGAGGCCTCCGACGAGAGCGCCTGTGCCTTGCCCGACAACGCCTGGTACTCCTGATTGCGAGTATCCTCGCTGGCTCGAAGGTTGGCATAGACGGAGAGTTGGGCGACTTCGCGCATGATCTCCTCACGGAGTTCGAGCAGTTCCAGCAGGGTTTCGGGGCTCTCGGTGAGCTCGCTTTCGTAGGCGGTGAGTTCGTCGATCCGCCCGGAAATCGTCTCGAACTGTTCGTGCCACGCCTCGTCCGACTCGAAGATGCTTTCGAGCGCCCACGTGTCTTCGGTCGCAATCTCTGACCGTTCGGGAACCGTACTCATGACCGACCGAAGGCCGACAGCAGGTGTAAATCTTGTTACTCGACGGGTTTCGTCGCAGTCGACGGGTCTCTATTTAACCAATACCGAGCCCACACGAAAGCAACCGATCTCAGTTCGGCCAGTAACCTTCGCCTACTCGGCCACAAAGACTGATTATCGGTTGTTTAGGGTGTTGCTAATGTGGTCGACGACTGCCGTCGAGACTCTCCCAGTTGCCAGCGCCTCGACAGCGCGCTCGCCGAATGCGTCGACCGTGCTGTCGACTGCCTGTGGGTCGGGTTCGAACTTGACGCCAGGATACTGAACGTCGGTGAGCACCAGCGGTTCGGGCGGGGCCGGTGGCGGTCGGTGCTCAATCGGCTCAGCGCCGAGCAGTTCGTCGATCCACGCGAGCGGTCGCTCGCCACTTGCGACGATACGTATCACCGAGACGAGCCGACGGACGAGTTCGCGAGCGAACCCCCCGGCGGCGACCTCGATTACGAGCCACTCGCGCTCTCGGTGGATTCGACCCGAGAGCCCACGTCTGGTTCCGTCATCGTCAGGTGTGAGATTGCAAAAGTCGTGACTCCCACAGAGCCCATCGAGCGCCGCCATTGCTTGGCGTTCGTCAATCGGTGGTCGACCGTCGAGACTCCGGGCCTCGCTCCGTGGCGCATATAAATAGTAGCGGTAGGTCCGGCGGACGGCGTGGTGGGTTGCATGGAACTCGGGGTCGACATCAGCGCTGGCCCACGCCCGAACCGTCCCAGGCAGTTCGCTGTTGAGCGCCCGAGGTCGGAGCCAGTCGGGACACTCGAAGGCGACCGTCTGGGCGAGCGCCGAGACCCCGGCATCGGTTCGGCCCGCGGCCGCGTAGCCAGTCGGTTTGGTGGCGTCGGCTGAGAGTACCGACAGCGAGCCGAGGGCATCGAACAGCGTGTTCTCGACGGTCGGCACAGTTGGCTGGCGTTGAAAGCCGTAAAACGGTCGGCCGTCGTAGGCCAGACGAAACGCACGCATCGCTGATTAGTCGGGGACTACGGCTTAAAAAGCCCGTGAGAGAGGGTTGAAGCCGCTGTCGACCACGAACATCCGGATACTGTTCGGCAACTACTGCCTTACGGCGAGTTGGCGTAGATTATATGCCATGTCCCCCGACAACAGTGCATCCGAGACAGCAGCGCTCCATGATTCCGGCGACGGGGACGACCGTCAGAACGTCGTTCTCGTCGTCATGGATACTGCACGCGCCAGAGAGACAGTACCCGCGGACTCCCGACTCACACCCACGCTCGCCTCGCTGGCCGACAGCGGCACCGAGTTCACCCGCGCCTACACCAGTAGCCCGTGGACGCTTCCGTCTCACGCCTCGCTGTTCACGGGTCTCTATACCGCCGCCCACGGAGCCCACGGTGGCCATACCTATCTCGATACGGCCCACGAAACACTCCCGGAGGCCTTCCAGTCGGCAGGCTACGAAACGGTCGGCGTCTCAAACAACTGCTGGATCACAAGCGAGTTCGGCTTCGACCGTGGCTTCGATCGGTTTCGAAAAGGGTGGCAGTATCTCCAATCCGACGTCGACACCGGCGCGATTGTTCGCGCTCACGGCCTTAGAGAACGACTAATTGCATTTAGAGACCAAATACTTACCGGGAACCCTGCAGTCACGGTGGCGAACGTCGCCTACGAACGGTACTTGTGTAGTGATGACGGAGCTGCCAGAACGACCGACTGGATAGATAGCTGGTTGGCTACCCGGGGCCGAGGCGCTAGTCGACAGCCGTTTTTTCTGTTCTGTAACTACATCGAGCCGCATATTCCGTACGATCCCCCCCGCGAGTACGCCGAGCAGTTCCTCTCGTCGTCAGAGGTGGCCGAGGCACTTCAGCTCCGACAGGATCCCCGAGCGTTCGATGTCGGCGAGTACGAGCACTCCGAGCGGGAGTTTGAGCTCCTCCGAGGTCTGTATCGGGGTGAACTCGCGTATGTCGATGCACAACTCGGGCGGCTCCGTGCGTCGTTGCAGGCCAGCCGCGAGTGGGAGAACACGATCGTCGTCATCCTCGGCGATCACGGTGAAAATATCGGCGAGTACAGCTTTTTCGGCCACCAGTACAACCTCCACGAGACGGTTGTCCACGTGCCCTTGGTCCTTACTGGCGGAAGTTTTTGCGATGGAGGTCGACGCGACGAGTTCGTTCAACTGCTCGATCTGGTGCCGACACTGCTGGCTGAAACGGGTGTCTCAGCGCCTGCGTTGGCTCAGCAGGCGCAGGGACGCTCGTTTCATCCACGGTCGACATCGCCACCGCGCCAGGCGGTGTACGCCGAACATATCGAACCACAGCCCTCAGTCGACTCGCTGGAAGCCCGGTTCGGAGAGCTACCCGAGCGTGTCAAGGCCTTCGACCGGTCGCTCCGGTCGATCCGGACCGACGCGGCGACCTACATCACTGGATCGGACGGAAGCCAGTGGCTGTATCTCGCATCCGACGACACTGAACACCGCAGCCGTCTCGACCAGCGACCCGACCTCGCCGAACGCCACAGGACACAGCTAGACGACTGGCTCAGCACGGTCGACCGAGAACACACCTCCGGGTCAACCATCGAAATAAGCGCGTCGACCGAACAGCGCCTCGCCGAATTAGGCTATCTCTAACGTCTCGAAAAAGTGAGTGTTCTCATACTACTGAAACCTGTTCGACTGGTATACAGCCTCTACTATCTGGTATTCGAACCATAGCTAAAGGAAAGATCAGTGTAGGGAGATCTGACACAACCACTCTCATCGATGTCGACCGATCTCCATCGAGTCGACCGCAAGCGGAGTAGTGTCAGAACCCCTTACCATGTCAGAATACACACGCAGCTGGGAGAGTAGTCGAACGACAGTTATCTGTGTGCTGTTGCTATTCGGTCTCACCGTCGCTCTCGGCGCGCTGATGGCCGGCTCAGTGACCGCGCAAGCCGACAACAGTTCGGATGATGTAACCGAAGAGGCCTACGAGGAGCCGGCTCCCGAGCCCGGCGACGAGTATTTTGAAGCCGAAGCCGAAGATGGACGGTGGGTGAGCTACGAGAACCCACGTGACGAGTACCGCGATCCGTATCTCGGTGACGGCTCCGGAAAGATCTGTACCGTTCTGCTCAACGAGGCGGGCGAACCGATCGTCGGCGAAACGGTTCCGAACACGAGCGTCACGGTGCCGACCAGTGAGGCGATCGACTGGCACAGCAGTGCGGATCCGATGACCGTCGACTACCCACTCACCGAGCACTACGACCGCCCGCTCGACGCCGATCAGTTCGGCACCGCCGACGATATCGGCCAGGGTGACGGCTACATGGACAGCCACTGCATCGAGTTCCACGGACCGGATACGGACGAAACAATCGAGTACGGCGAGGCAAGCGTCGACGGCGAGCACGCCGACCGGATCGATGTCGTCGGCTACATCCAGAAGGGTGGCGACACGTGGGAGACAGATATCGATCCAATCGACGCCGCCACCTCCTACGAAGAGGCTGGCGGCGGCTGGACGTACACCGAAGACGCCTCGCACGGTCAGGTCGTCGTCGTGTTGCAGTTAGACACGGATGAGTCGACCGACGGCGAAAACGAGAGCACTGAGCCGGATGAAAACGGAGCCACCGAAACTGACACGAACAGTACGCAGAGCAACTCCAGCGAGACAAACGAGACGAACAGCTCGGACGAAGAGCCTACGCCCGCCGAGGAAGCCCCCGGTTTCGGTGTCGTTGGAACGGTTGTTGCACTTATCGCGCTGGTAGTAGTGGCGCGTCACAGAGACGAATAACAATTCAGCAGTCTCTTTTTTCGATAACGCTCACCAAAGCAGTGTGCAGCTTCACTCTCGGTAATAAGCGCTCTCGATGAAACGTATTCTCGGATTCGTGTTGTGGTCGGAAGCGCGATGTGAATCGTGTGGAACGTGGACAGTATGTCTGTGGGTCGTATAGCGTAATGACGAACGTAGAGGTGAACGGTGCAGTAACATTCGTAGATAAATGGCTCAAAATCCTTCTGCCGGGGACATGAGTACCGATCGTTTGGCATAGCCAGCATCCTACCTGTTCAATCAAACCTCGGGGCGCTTCGTTCCGAATGAACAGGTGGGTTGGAATCGTATAATCTCAACACTCGGAAATCCTCTTGCATTAGCGCGGGGGATGTCACTACGAGCAGGCCAGTAAGGAAACCAAACCGTAGTTAGACCACAAAACAGAGCAATAGACTCAAAACGGGGTCGCCGATCAGTCGCTTACAATCGAAAGAAAAGAATCAACAGAAAGGGATGGAGACAACGGTACGGTGTCGGTCGACGGAGTTCGACCGACGACACTGTGGTTGGCTTAGTTATCCAATTCGATTGGACAGATGTCCTCGTCGTTATCCTCGAACTCGTTACCGTCGAGTTCGACGTTGTCCTCGAGATCTTCGAGGTAGAGGATGCCGCACTCGTTGTCTTTCAGCGTGTTCTTTTTAACCACAACCCCCTCTTCGGCATCGAAGATTCTGATTCCGGCGTTTTCGAAGTCGCCATCAAACGGTTCGACATCGAAGTTTTTGATCGTGTTGCCAGCTATTCTCGCCGTTTCGATCGACCCATCATCATCGGGTTCGATGACGCCAACCCCAAACATGATATTTTCGTCTGTTTCGTCATTGTCGAGGTCCTGTTCGTCGACGAGTTCGATCTTGTTGTCGAGGATTGTTGCGTTATCCCCACCTTCTGCTTCGAATCCACCAATCTTGATACCGTGGCCAATAAATTGCCCTCGGTCGTTCGTACCAGTGAGTACACGCTCGATGTGGAATCCTTCGATGGTGACATCATCGGCAACAACATTGAACACCGGATAGCCAGGGTTGTCAGAGTCGTGCGCGAGTCGAATAGTAGGTTTGTCGAACCCTTTGAGCGTGAGTCCTTCGACGTCGATCGTTACCTGATCTCGTCCGAGATCCTCGTCCTCGCAGACGACGATGGTGTCGTCCTCGTCTGCATCGTCGACTGCGTCCTGAATCGTCTCGTAGCTCTCGCGCTGGGTTTTGTTGATGACTGGCCCCGAGAATTGGGCTTCGTTCGACGCGGTAGCCACGGCAACGCCCTGGTAGAACAGCGTGACCGAAGCCGTACAGGTCCGTGTCGGTAGCCAGAAGGTTTCAGCGTTAACCGTATCGTTCTCGACCGTGATCGTTCCTGCGGCACCGGTCACGCTGTCGTAGTACGTGAACGTCCTGTCGAAGTCGGTATCGTTGGTAACGTAGAACTCGACGGCACGCTTCGAAAGATCGACATCATTCACACTGAAGCCGACTTGGTCTTTGGAGACACATTCGCGCTGGGTGTTGCTTGCCTTGGTGTCGATTAGTTCGCCGTCGTAGAACAGTCTGACCGTTGCCTCGCCGCCCGAGCCGGAGGCTTCGACGTCGAAGTAGGTCGTGCTTTTCGGCTCGACCATGATATCGCCACCACGGTCTGTGTTGTACACGTCGTACTGGACGGTTACTTCCTTTTTGTTCCAGTTGTCGACGCGGAAGCGTGCAGTGTTCTGCTCGCTGTTAACACAGATCGCGACGAGGCCGATATCGTCTGTGTCGACCTCGCCTTTCTTGTCGTAGTCGTTGGAGTACTTCTTCGCGCACTCGTTGGTGTTTTTCGTTCGTTCGCCATCGACTTCGACCGAGAGAATTTTGTCGCCCGCGTCTATTGCGCGCTCGTAGAACTGGAAAATGTCGAACGTCCAGACGTACTTATCTTCGTCCCCCTTTTTTTCGTGTTCGTCGTCGTGTTCCTCACAGATACACTTCTCATAGTCATCACTTTTCTTTTTTTCGTAGTCGTCTGTATCATCGTATTTTTTGTCGTGGTCGCCGTCGTAGAACGCTTCCCAGTGTTTGTATGGGATCGTCGCGCCTGAGGAGACTGTCTGATGAATGTTCTCAATGCGCTCGCCGTCGGCGTTGTAGGCCCTGATCGTGATCGGGACCTCGTCGACGTCGTCTTTGAGGTGGACCGCCATCGAGTGACAGTCAGCAAACTCGATTTTGCTGACCTTCTTTCCTTTTTCCTCGCCGGCGCTGACCGTCCCGGCGCTAATGCCGGTTCCGGTAATGAGTGCGCCGGTCGCTGCGATTCCTCTGAGGCTCGCTCGTCTCGTTATGTTGGTTTCGTCGGACATGGCTTTTCCTCCAGCCCGCGATGGATGCGCTCGGGGTCAGAGAGTAACAGATAATCTTTCAGAGACACGTATTGTTATCAGTCAACTACAGATCGACACATAATCAGTACCAAACCGACAGTGTTCTGTAGTTGACAACTACTACCAGTCTCGCAAGTGGTCAGTTATACTGGTGAAAACCGTACTGATACTCGGGGAAAATCCGCGCCGGTCAACCGGGTTCGAGACTGGCTTTCTCGGAGAGATGGCGTCGGCTACCAATGCGCTGTGCGAACAATGCTGGAGCAGTATTCGCACGTTAGCAGACTGCCCTCGTGCTTTTTCGGCCTCTGTGTCGACCGACTGATGGCCAGTCGGCCGCTGCAAGCACGTCATCAAAAGACGAATAACCGGTCAGTAACTTGTTCCTACTGGACCGAGTAGACAGTGATTTATCTGGGCGGCCGAAGCGTGATTGAAGTAACGACAAACTACGCAATTGGAACTAAGTTACATACCACATCGGTATTGGGTTGAGCCTGATAGCAGATTTGGGATCTATTTATATAGTATCTACGCAGCACTTACTGGATTCGGTGCCCCGTCTCACTCCGAATCGCTTGCCTGTAAGGTGTTCGGCACCCAGTTTCGCAGCGGATCGTCGACCCGATTCATCCAGTCGACGAGCCGCTGTGCCATCTCCCGGCGCACGTCGGCGTAGCCCGGATGGTCGACGAGGTTCTGGAGTTCGTGTGGATCAGCCCGGAGATCGTAGAGCTCGTTGTGATCCGGGCCATTATAAATGAACTTGTGATCGTGGGTTCGGACCATTCGCTGCGAGTAGAGCCCGAACTCGTCGCCGTGGTACTGGGCGTACACTGACTCGGGCCAGTCCTCGGGCGTCTCACCCCGAACGAGCGGGTCGATACTTCGGGCGTGGAGACCCTCGGGGATCTCACAGTCAGCCCAGTTGAGAAACGTCGGCAGCAGATCGTGGAGACGGACGAACTCGGTCGACCGACTGCCGGGCTCTGCGACGCCCGGCCACCGAACGACCAGCGGGATTCGGTAGGTTTCGTCGTACATCATCGGCCCTTTGTTGAACAGCCGGTGGGAACCCGTGAGGTCGCCGTGATCCGAGGTGTGAACTACGACCGTCTCGTCGGCCAATCCGCGCTCGTCGAGTGCGTCGAGAATCCGGCCGATCTGGTCATCGATAAGCGTCATGAAACCGAAGTATTTGGCGACCGCCTCGGCCCACGTCTCCCAGTCGAAGCCCTCGACGCCGCGATACTGCAGATACTGTTCGTGGACACGCGGTTTCCCGTTGAACGTTTCGGCGTAGTTCGGCCACGGCTCGATCTCACTCGGATCGTACATCGAGGCGTAGGGTTCAGGGACAATATAGGGGTGGTGTGGCCCGAGGAAGTCGGTACGGTGAAAACAGGGACTCCCATCGTCGACCCAGCGTTCGAGCGCAGCAATCGTTCGCTCGGCCAGAAAGTAGGGCCGTGAGGCCTCGACCGGGACCGGGTCAGTTCCGGCAACGAGTGTGCGGTCGCCACTGTCACCATCGGTGTAGATCCGATCTTCGACTTCGGTTTCGGGTATCCTGACTCCCTGTGATTCCCGGTAGTGTTCGAACGCCACATCCAAGTTGTCGTGGTGGTAGTCGCTGCCACCGAAGTACCGAAAGCCGAAATCGCCGGGCGTGTGATTGTGGCTGACGTGCCATTTCCCGAGGTAGGTGTTGGTATAGCCAGCGTCGGTGAGGAGTTCGCCCAGCGTCGGCAGCTCCTCGGGGAGATCAGTCCGAATCGCATCCGCCTCGTGGCTGTTGTTGAGCAGGCCATGTGCGTGTGGGTAGAGACCGGTTAACAACGAGGCCCTGGCACTTGTGCAGATGCTGGTCGGTGTGTACGCCGAGTCGAACCACATCCCCTCGGCGCGGAGTCGGTCGACGTTCGGCGTCTCGACCGGGAGGCCATCGGGGACAACGAGGTCAGCACGCTCTTGATCGGTCAGCAAAAGGAGGATATTCGGTCGACTGGAAGACATGACCCCGAGTTCGACCCCCGAGGCTAAAGGTCAGGTGTCCGTTCGACTGATATGTCAACATCACAGGCCGTTGGAGATGTATAAAAACGGAGACCGAAACCGATCGTCAGCGTCGGCTACTCGTCGTCTTTGTCGTCAGCGTCCTCGAAGTCGGCGTCGACGTACTCGTCGCCGTCGGCGGCTGCACCCTCAGCACCTGGACCCGCGCCGCCCGCGGCACCGCCAGCACCACCGGGGCCAGCCTGGGCTTGTTGGGCCTGCTGTTGGTACATCTGCTTGCCGATCTCTTGGAGTTCCTCGGAGAGTGTCTCGGTTACCTCTTGGAGTTCCTCGGTGTCGGCATCCTCGTCTTCGAGCACATCCTCGACGTCGTCGATGGCATCGCGAATGTCGGCTTCGAGATCATCGTCGACGGCGTCTTCGTTCTCCTCAAGCAGGGATTCGGCGCGCTGGACTGCGCCCTCGGCGTCGTTGCGTGCCTCGATCGCCTCTCTGCGCGCTTGGTCCTCCTCGGCGTGCTGTTCGGCTTCCTCCTGCATGCGTTCTACTTCCTCGTCCGAAAGGCCAGCGCCGCCCTCAATGGTGATCGATTCGGCGTTGCCCGAGCCCTGGTCCTCCGCCGAGACGTTGACGATACCGTTGGCGTCGATCGAGAACTCGACTTCGATCTGGGGCATGCCCGCCGGTGATGGCGGGATACCCGTCAGCATGAACTCACCGAGCAGTTCGTTCTCGTTTGCAATTTCGCGCTCGCCCTGGAAGACGCGGACCTGGACCGAGGTCTGGTTGTCCGCCGCCGTCGTAAACACCTTCGCGGCGTCGGTCGGAATCGTCGTGTTCTTGTCGATGAGTCGCTCGAAGAGGCCGCCTTTGACCTCGATACCGAGCGAGAGCGGGGTGACGTCCAAGAGGACGATATCGTCGACGTCGCCTGCGAGGACGCCGCCCTGAATCGCTGCACCGAGGGCGACTGCCTCGTCGGGGTTGACGTTCTTTTTCGGCTCCTGGCCGATGATTTCTTCGACCTTTTCGGCGACCTGTGGCATCCGGGTCGAGCCACCGACGAGAATGACCTCATCGATCTCGTCGGCCGAAATGCCAGCGTCCTCGATGGCCTGCTCTGTCGGGCCAACGGTTCGGTCGATCAGATCCGAAGTGATCTTCTCGAACGTCGCGCGAGTGATCGAGTCTTCGAGGTGGACCGGCCCCGAATCCGTGGCCGTGATGAAGGGAAGGTTGATTTTGGCTTCTTTGCGCGAGGAGAGTTCGATTTTGGCCTCTTCGGCGGCTTCTTTGAGCCGCTGGAGCGCCTGGCGGTCCTCGCGGAGGTCGATCCCGTGGTCGTTTTTAAATTCGGTCGCGAGGTGGTCGATGATCGCCTCGTCCCAGTCGTCACCACCGAGGTCGTTGTCCCCGTTGGTGGCGACCACGTCGTAGACGCCGCCGCCGAGTTCGAGCACCGAAACGTCGAACGTCCCGCCACCCAGATCGTAGACGAGAACGGTCTGATCCGACTCGTCGTCGAGCCCGTAGGCCATCGACGCCGCGGTCGGCTCGTTGACGATGCGTTCGACTTCGAAGCCCGCAATCTGTCCGGCGTTTTTGGTCGCCTGGCGCTGTTTGTCGTTGAAGTAGGCCGGAACCGTGATGACGGCTTTTTCGACCTCGTGGCCGAGATACTCCTCGGCGTCGCGTTTGATCTTCTGGAGGATCATCGCCGAGATCTGCTCGGGCGTGTAGCTCTCGCCCTCGATGTCGACCTCGTAGCCTTCTTCGCCCATGTGGCGTTTGATCGACTGTATCGTTTTGTCAGGGTTCTGGACGGCCTGATTTTTGGCTGGCTTGCCGACCAGCCGCTCGCCGTCGTCGGAGAACGCCACGACCGATGGGGTCGTCCGATTCCCCTCGGAGTTGACGATGATCTCCGGCTCTCCACCTTCCATTACCGCGAACGCACTGTTCGTGGTCCCAAGGTCAATTCCGAGAATCTTCTCGCTAACCATCTTGGCCGCAATTACCGGTTTGTCTGGGTTAAAGGTTACTAGACAGGCCGACACGGAGCCACAGACGACACCGACGCCTGCTTGCGGTTAGCGATTGAAACGAATCCAGTAGGTCGACGTATTTAAATTGACCGCAACTCTACCGTCGTGTCACTTGTCCGTCGGTCTCAGACCCCGTCGTTACTAACGGTTACCTGCGCGGGCTTGAGCACTGTGTCGCCCATCTCGTAGCCCTGCTGGAAGACCTCCGAGACCGTTCCCTCTGGTTGGTCGCTGTCGACTCGCATCATCACTTCGTGGCGTTGTGGGTCGATCTCATCGCCGGGATCCGGCGCGATAAACGAGACGTCTTCGGATTCGAGAATGTCATCGAACGCTTCGAGCGTCGACTCGACGCCGGGACGAATGTCGGCGCTTTCGTCTTGGTCGAGCGCCCTGATCAGGTTTTCACGAACCGTCGCAAACCGGGTAATGAGGTCCGCTGTCGCCCGGGCTTGCATCGACTCCTGGCGCTTTTTCATCCGCTTTTTGTAGTTCTGGAAGTCCGCGCGCGACCGACCGAGTTTCTCTGTGAGCTCGTCGATCCGGTCGTCTTTCGCGTCGAGTTCAGCTTCTGCGTGTTCGACTCGCTCGCCGAGTTGGTTGGCCGTTTCGGCGAGCGTTTCGTCGTGGGCAGCGATCCGTGCGACGAGCGTCTCGACCGACTCGATGTCGGTCTCGTCGTCAGTCGTCTCTTCGGGGGATTCGGCGGTTGGCTCTCCGTTTGCACTCGGTGGGGAGTCCGAATCCGAGCGCTCGTCTCGCTCACTGGGGTCACCAACCGATTCGTCGACCGCAGCAGAGTCCTCGCTCATACAGCCATCCAATGGCTTCGGTGGCTTAAGCGTTCAGACTTCCACCATCGCTCGCCGGTCGGCAGCGACGGTAAACCCCCCGACTGCGTTCCAGAACAGCCGCTCGAAGCCTTACTGGTACATCCGAAGCGGCTGGGCACGACTGCTGTCGTCGGTCGACTGCTGCATCCGCTGGATCAGTTGGGCGCGTGCCTCCTCGATCTCTTCGGCCCGCGCCGAGAGGTCCTCGGTCGGCACCGAGACTCCGGCGATCGGTTCGATTCCCGCTTCGATAACGACCTGTGAGGCGATCGGATCGGGGAGTTGGGGATTCGACTCGACGATCAGGCCGATGGCACTAGTTTCGTGTTCGATTGCGTGGGCCAACAGTGCGCCGGTCGGCCCCGAGACCAAGCCCATCTCGGCCGGACGGTCGACCTCGGCGTCGGTAAGCCGTTGAGAAGCCGAATCAACGCTTGCGACACCGTACAGCGCAGGCGAGCCGTCAGTCTGTCGCGGCAACCCCGAGATGTAGATCGGGAGCACGTCGGTCTCGGCGAACCAGCCCGCGACACAGTCGGCGAACTCGGTGGCCGCCTCCGGCCCGATCGGCACGTCGCTCTGGAGCGCCACCAGGTTCCGCTCGGCGTCGACGTAGAGCCGGACCGGCGTGACCAGTTCTCGTGTGTTTTCCTGATAGGTTGCCACCGGTGGAATGCTCTCACAGAACACGTTGGCGTAGTGGTCCATTTCGAAGGAAGCGATGAGGTGGTCGACCGCCATCTTGCCGACCAGTCCGACGCCCGGGAACCCCTCGACCAGCACGGGGCTGTCCAACGACACCTGCTCGTCGACGATGTCGATTTGTGTCATACAGAACCTACGACAGCCGCGTACCTAACCGTTGATGCTCTTGGCACTCTCGGCTGGCGGCCACGCTGAACGGGACGGACGGCGGTACTCGAAAAGGAATGGCGGCACTCGAAAGGGACTAACGGCGGCACTCGAAACAAACGTCATGAATCCGTTAGAGCGCTACGGCTCACTCATCGACGACCGAGAGGCGTTTTCTGCGGCCTGCGAGCGCCCTTTGCCGTCGGTCGTCCGAGTCAACACCATCGCGGCGACGCCCGAGCGTGCGCGAGCAGCCCTCGATGAGGAGGAAATCGGCTACGAGCCGGTCGACTGGCATCCCGGACTCCTAGCGCTCGACGAGCGCGGACCGGGAACGAGTTGGCCCTACTTCCACGGCTGGCTCCACGGCCAAGAGGAGGTCTCGGCACTACCCGCGGTCGCGCTCGATCCACAGCCCGGCGAGAGGGTGTGGGACAGCTGTGCGGCACCCGGCAGCAAAACCACTCAGCTGTCGGCGATGATGGACGATACGGGCGTCGTGGTCGGCAACGACAGCAATCTCGGCCGGCTCTCGGCGCTCCGGCACAACGCCGAACGTCTCGGTGTGACGAGCCTCGTGGTCACCCAGCAGGATGGCCGCAACTTCTCGCTCAAGCCGTTCGGCTTCGACGAGTTCGACCGCGCGCTCGTCGACGCGCCCTGTTCGTGCGAGGGAACCATGAGAAAGAACCCCGACACCCTCGATCAGTGGACGCTCGACCACGTCCACAGCGTGGCTGCCATCCAGAAAGGCATCCTCTCGCGTGCGATCCAGGCGACCAAACCCGGCGGGACAGTCGTGTATTCGACCTGCACGTTCGCCCCCGAAGAGAACGAGGCCATCGTCGACTACGTGCTCGAAACCGAGCACTGCGAGGTCGCCGAGTTCGACTGCCCGCTCGAATCGCGACCGGGCGTCACCGAGTGGGAGGGCGAAACGTACGACGAAAGCGTCACCAAGACCCATCGAATCTATCCGCATCTCAATGACACGGGCGGGTTCTACTGTGCGAAACTGGAGGTGACCGCATGAGCGACACGGAACTCAGAGACAACGTCGGCCAGCGGTTCGGTCGACTGCCCGCCACCCCCGACGAGCGCGAGGTGGCGGGTCGGGCCTCCCGCGAGGAGGTCATCCGGTTTTTCGACGAACGGTTCGGAATCGAACCCTCGGTTTTCGAGCCGTTCACGTTCTGGGAGAAAGGCAAAGGCAAAATCTGGGTGTTCGCCGACGACGTGCCGAGTCCGATCCGTGTTGAAGGCCTCGGGATGACCGTCCTCCGAACGCGGCAGGAACACTGGAAGCCGACCCACAGCGCCGTCCAGCGCTTCGGTCGACACGCGACGAAAAACGTGATCGACCTGTCGGGCGCAAAGGCCGCCGAGTTCGTCCGGGGCAACGACCAGGAGGTCGACTGGGACGGCGACTGGGGCTACCTGATCGCGGCCCACGAACTCGCTGGCGAGAGTGAACCGGTCGGTGTCGGGCTGTATTTGTATGACGAGCTCCGGTCGACCGTGCCGAAAGGCAACCAGGAAAACCTGTCGACGCGCTAAACTCGGATAGCCACGGTGAGTCGGTGGGCCAATCGACGGCAACGATAGCTGCTGTGAACTCGGAACAGTACTCTTTTCGCGCCGCTGGTCGACCCTCCAGGTATGACTGTTGCTGACGACGACCTCTCGGACAGCGAACCCGGTCAGGCGGCCGTCGACAGGGCGATCGCCGCTATTGAGGCGGGCGAGGCGGTCGTCTATCCGACCGAAACCGTCTATGGACTGGGTGCGGACGCGACCGACCCCGAGGCCGTCGACCGTGTGTTCGAGATCAAAGACCGGCCGGCTGACAAACCGTTGTCAGTTGCTTTTGCCGACAGTTCGCACGCACAGGAGTTCACTGAGCCGACCGAACGCGAACGATCCTTTATAAATAAGTTCCTCCCAGGTCCGGTGACCGTCATCGTCGACCGCACGCCCGCACTCGCCGACGCACTCACTGGCGGTCGACCGCGAGTGGGAGTACGAATCTCATCCAACGAGACCGCACAGCGACTCTGTCGGGCGGCTGGACCGATCACTGCCACCAGTGCCAACCGAAGCGGCGAGCCGAGCATCACCCGGCCCGCTGACCTTCCCGAGTCGGTTCGACAGGCCGTTGGTGCAATCGTTGACACCGGTGTCACACCGGGCACCGAAAGCACGGTCGTTGACGTCGCGACCGGTGAAATCATCCGCCGGGGCGTGCTTGCTGACGAGATCGAAACGTGGCTCGCTGCCAACCCATCGTCCAATCAAACAGACTGAGAGGTGAGTCGGTCGACGGATTCTCGATGTGTAAACGTACAGCAGTACGTCGGAAAACAACTATCTCTTTTTGAAACGCACAGAAGAGACCGAAGCGAGCAGGGAACGCTATCGTGAAAGTGTGACGATCAGATCGGTCGAAATCCATCCGTCACAGTTGCCCTCTTCGGTAAACACGGTTCGGTTCGGCGAGGCTCGGAGCGCAGAAACACAGGGCGAGCTATCAACGCCACCAGCCTCCTGTGAGTCGCGCGTGTCCGTTACTTCCATGGTCGGACTTAGGTGGGCCTAAACAGATATAGGTTTTGGTTGGCCTAAGACCTACACTGTCGTATAGACTGCCAATGAACTTATATATGTGTGGCACACACTGTCATGGCATGAAGAACGACGAAGAAACCGATGCACAACTGGTCGACTCGACTGCACCGTCTTGGTCACGGATTCCGCGGAAGCTGATCTACGAGACGGTGCTGTGGACCGACCAGCCGAAAGGAAAGTGAGGTTTGATCACCGCAGGCTTATTCACCCGGCGGCCGACTACTGCCTATGAGCGCTTCTCGTGATCGACCTCGGGACCGCGACGAGCTGGCCGCCCAACTCGACGAGCTCGAAGCGACGCTGACCGACCTCCGCCGTGAGCTTCGCTCGGAGCGTCGACAAAGTCGGCCGACACCACCGAGTCTCGGCGAACTCCTCCGGTTTACCGAACAGTACACGATTCCGACGCTGATCGCCCTGCTTGAAGCGACGATTCAGTCGCTGGAACTGTTGCGACGAACCCTCCGTCTCGCCGATCCACAACGCGCGCTCGTCGACGAAACCGAGACCGCGCGTAGCCGACTCGACCAACTCGGCAGCGGCGCAACCGATCAGTTCGTCGGCGTCCTCTCCGAACTCAGAACCGCACTCTCGGAGGCCGAACTGCCGGAAAATCCCGACTCACGCCGACTCCTCGAAGACGCCCAGGACCTCACCAGCGAGATCGAAACGCAGCTCGGTGACGCCGAACAGTCAGTGCGAGACCATCGCGAGCGAACACGCCGGGACGACGGCGACAGCTACCGAGACGACCGCGATGATCGCAGCGTCGAGCGCAACGGACGATCGCAGCGTTCGGATCGACGATCACGAGACCGTGGCGTGATGATCGACGTCAGCGAGGCTGGCGATACGGTCGACGAGACGGACGAAGAGACCGATGAGACAGCCGCCTCGCCCCAGGTCGATGTCGACTCCGAACTCGAATCGATCAAGGAGGAACTCGACCGGACGCGGGACGCGCTCGATGAGGCCGAAGGGGCCGATGAAGACTCGTCGACCGCGGCCGATAGCGGTGACGACACCGAGGATCGTGACGACGAGTCGAGCGATCATACGAGTGATCGATAAGTAGCCGATCGGTTTTCAGTCGACAGTTTATATATCGGTCACAACGCCGACGCGATGTATTGGTCGATATGGTCGACCAGGTCCGAACGGAACGTCCAAAACCCGTCCCACCGATTGGGCTCGTCTTCGAGCGCAACGAGGGCTGCCGGGGCTGGCTCAGACCGACTCGATTCCGACGGAACGAACACCACGAACCACGACTGGCGGTACTCCTCGGTCGTCCCGCGGTGAACGTTCACCGGAAGATCGAACGGCTCGGATCGGTCGTCGACGCCGTAGACGTAGACCTCTGTCTCGCTGTTTCCGATCGTCCGGTAGACGCGCTCGGTGCCCTGCTCGTCGGTCAACCGCGAGAGTCGCTGAACCGACGACCGGAGCGTTCCACCTCCGCTCTCGGCGGCGCGCCGCTCGATAACCCGCGACATTGCAACCAACAGCAGCTTTTCTTTGTCCGACGACGGGTAGCCGCGCACCCGAAACGGTGTCTCGTCGAGCCTTTCGAGCACCGCTGGCATCGAAACCGCCGAGAGTGGCCGCGAACCGGTTTTATAAATGTCCGTGTTCACCATCAGCACCGATTCAAGCAGCTCGTCGACCGTCGACTCGGCGATCACTTCGCCGTTTTCGAGCAGGACGACGATGTCGTTCGCCTCGCTCGAAGCGGTCAGCTCGTCGATGGGGATCGATTGGTTGTCGAACAACGAATCGAGAAGGTCGGCGACGGCGTCCGGCGAGGACCGATTGACGAACGCGAGCGTCCGCTCGGGAGCCGAGAGCGTCTCGAAGAACCCACGAAGGGACTCTGTCATATATTGTGGTATGATCTGACCTATGAAATAGGCTTAGATTACTGATCCGGCCGACACTGGCTTCAGTGCTTGGCGGTCAGTCGATCGGTCGGAACCGATAGCCGTCCCACGACTGGCTTGCGGGCTCGCGGATCCCTGCGCCCGGCTCGCGGAGTTCGTCGACGTAGACCGCTTCGACCTCGTCGCCGATCTCGACCTCGTCGGTCGTCAGTTGGCCGATCGCTCGCACTGGTTCGCCGTGATCGTCCGAGGCCTCGCCCACCTCGAATTCGACGATTGCGAGGTGGTTCGGTTGGCGCACCCCGGGTGGGGTGGCCGTCGACGAGGTCCAGGTGATGATCTCGGCCGTGTACTCGCTGAGGTCGACGGTGTCGACGGGCTCGTTACCGTCCGGCCCGAGCGGATGCGGTGGGTACAGAATGCTTCCGTCGGGGTATTTCGCGGCTTCCATCGGCGGCTGGTTCTCGTCACTCATTGGCTCGCCTCCATGATCGTCGTGATCACACAGTTGCCGAACCCGCCCACGTTACAGGCGAGACCGACATCGGCGTCGACCTGTCGAGGACCGGCCGTTCCTCGAAGCTGGTGGTAGACCTCGTAAATCTGGGCGACGCCGCTCGCACCGAGCGGGTGGCCCTTCGATTTGAGCCCGCCGGAGGTGTTGATCGGCAGTTCACCGTCTCGGTCGGTGACGCCGTTTTCGACGGCTTTCCAGCCGTCTCCTGGTTCGAAAAAGCCGAGTCCCTCTGACTGGAGGAATTCGAGAATCGTAAACATATCGTGGAGTTCGGCCATATCGATGTCCTCGGGGCCAAGTCCGGCCATCTCGTAAGCGATCTCGCCGGAGTCGACAACCCCACCCATTACGGTGGGATCAGCACGCTCGTGGACGACGTGGGTGTCGGTTGCCCCGCCGATGCCGGCGATGGTGACGTAGTTGTCCGTGTACTCCGCGGCAACGGATTCTGGACAGAGCATGAGCGCCGCCGAGCCGTCGGTGATCGGACAGAAATCGTACAGCCGGAGGGGGTCGGCAATGATCGGAGACTCCATGACGGTTTCGAGGTCGACTTCCTTTTGGAACTGGGCATGAGGGTTGTCGACGCCGTTTTTGTGGTTTTTGACCGCAACCTTCGCCAAACTCTCGCGTGGCGCGTCGTGGACGTGAAGATACCGCCGCGCGGTGAGCCCAGCGAACGAGGGGAGTGTGACGCCGTGTTTGTACTCGGCGGGATGAGTCAGCGAAGCGATCACGTCGGTCGCTTCGGCGGTGGTTCGATGGGTCATCCGCTCGCCGCCGATCAGCAAGGTGAGATCCGAGGCTCCGGAGGCGACCGACTGCCAGGCCGCGTAGACGCCCGCCCCGCCCGACGAGCTGGTTTGGTCGATCCGGGCAGTGTACGCCGGGATCGCGTTCAGGTCCTGGGCTACGGCGTTGGCGATTCCGGTCTGGCCTTCGAACTCGCCGCTGGCCATGTTTGATACGTAGAGATGGTCGATTTCTGAGCCGTCGACACCAGCGTCGTCCAGACAGGCGAGTCCGGCCTCGGCCAGCAAATCGCGAATCCACGCCTCGCGCTGGCCGAACTGGGTCATCGAAGCCCCAACAATCGCAACACGTTCCATACGCGAGGGCCGACGGCCAGCCGCTTACCGATTTCCCTTTTCGATACGTGGGCCGTCGATCAGTGACGGGCGAGCGATCTCGGGCGATTTAACAGGGCTTCGGCCCTCCGAGTCGGTATGGATCTCGATCGGACGCTCGCGTACGCTGGGGCGGCGGCATCGCTGCTGTTGGCGGTGTTGCTGTCAGCGCCGTATCTACTGGTCGACGGACAACCGGAGTTACTGACCGCCTACTACAGTGCGGGGCCGGTTGGGGTGGCTGGCGCCATCTTCCTCGCGGTTCTCGGCGTGGTCATCTTCCTGTCGGGCGTTCGCGGGGCAGCCGACCCGATGCTCGCCTCGGGGATCGTACTCGTCGTTGGCGTGGTGATTTTCGTGCTCACCGCCCTGTGGGCACTCACGATGGAACCGACGATCGTCGAGAACATCGTCGACGCCGGCGCAGGCTCGGGGTGGCTGGCCCTTCATCGGTGGGCGAGCCTGGCGGTCAGCGTGATCGTCGCCGGCTCGGCAGCCGGCTACGCCGCCGTCGTCAACGGGTTTCGCTAATCGGACGGACCGAGACGAAAGGCCCTTAAGGTCGACTGGCCTACGATTTTGTGGACTAGGTCGGGCAGTTAGGCCCTGCTCGCAACCCGTAATAGAGTCTTTAGCGGGGACCGAACCGCCGAGTGCGTCGGGTCGACCGACGCAGGCCTCGGACGCCAACGTCGAAACCTCGTCCACCGGGGACAGTGGACCGGTGTCCTCACCCGCAGGGGTGTCAGACACCGGTTTACCGGCGGTAGTGGGTCAGGCGCGGAAGCGAGCAGCCCACCGCTGGACACCCGTCGCTCGTTGGATCGCGGGGTGGAGGAGGCAACCGAGATTCCCTGCGTTCGGAACGCTCGGCAATCTCGGCGCCGTCCACTATTCATACCGTTATCTCGACACACCGAACCGATAGGTTCGATTACCCGGCGACCGTGAGTTACTGTATGCCCACAGACTCAACGGCTTCGGATTCTGCGACGACCTCGATTACGACCGAGTACACCGAAACCGACGGTGAGCGCCGACTCAGCTTCGGTTATAACAACCGGACCGCAACGGTCGCCCAGAACCGCGACGGCTACGCGATGGTCTCGGTGCGAAAACGCGTCGACAGCCCGGAACTCGAACGCTACTACGGCTTCGATATGGCGCTTGACCACGCCGCCGAACTGCTCGGCGTCGACCCTCAGGAGCTCCCGATTCCCGAGGCCGCCGCCGACATGGGTATGTGAGTATTCGGTGATTACTGGTAAGTATAGGGTTGCTACGCGCCGCGAAACAGGAACTGAAGCCGCTTGTTGTCGAGTCCATCTCGCCAGTAGAATCGCGGGGCGAGCGTGAGATACGCGAGTGCCAAAAACAGGAGTGCAAACGCGAACACCTCGCCGTAGTACCCCG
Source organism: Halohasta sp. A2 (assembly GCF_056175805.1). Taxonomy (NCBI): domain Archaea; kingdom Methanobacteriati; phylum Methanobacteriota; class Halobacteria; order Halobacteriales; family Haloferacaceae; genus Halohasta; species Halohasta sp. A2. Next base: position 68,442 of record NZ_JAQFWV010000007.1, read on the forward strand.
ACATGCAGATCGCCAGAATCTGGACGACACCCATGACCAGCGCGTCCTGTGCATGGAGGTCGGGATACGTGATCGTCGAGACCATTAACACGGACAGCACGCCGACGAGTCCGACGAGCATCCAGGGTTCGGTGTAGCCTGCCAACACCGCCGCCGCCAGTATCGTCGCCGCCAGTGTCGTCTGCGCACCTTCCGTCTCCTCGGTGCCGATGTCGTAGGCCGTGTACATCCCGAGGCGGGTCACCGCCATCGCCACGAACATCGCCGGAACCACGAACCCGGCCACCAGCACGGCTGGCTCGCCGATCGTCATCCAGCGGTCGATGACGACGGCGACGACGAGTATCGCGGGTGCAACCCCGAACGAGGCCACGTCGGCCAGCGAGTCGAGATACTCGCCAGCATCGGTCCCACCGCGGTACCGGGCGATCACCCCGTCCAGTCCGTCAGCCATTGCGCCCAATAGGATGACTCGCGCAGCGAGTTCGACGTCGATCAGCGCGAGCGCGGCTGCTATAAAGCCGAGTGACGCGTTGGTGATCGTCACGCAATCGGCCAACCCCAATCGCCCGACGAACCGCGGTTTCATATGTCGTGGTTGCGCAGGCAGGCTTTACGTTTTTATATTTACTGGCCGCCGTGGGTGGCCCGGAGTAGCCAAACCGCGCGCCCTATATGTGGCCCGTGCCAAGGATTCCTATGCAGCAGGGGTCAGATCGTCGACGGTTTCTCGCCGGTGTCGGATCGATCGCAACCGCCGGGCTGGCTGGCTGTCTGGGTCTGTTCGAGGCGACCGAGTACGATGTCGGCATGACGGCGACGACGTTCCAGCCCGAAACGCTCACCGTCTCGGCTGGCACGACCGTCGTCTGGAAGAATACGAGTAGTCGGTCTCACACCGTCACTGCCTACGAAAGCGCAATTCCGGACGACGCAGCGTACTTCGCGACCGGAGGATACGAGTCCGAAACCGAGGCCCGTGATGCCTGGAGCGATGGTGGCGATGGGATCATCACGAACAGCCAGACGTTCGAACACACCTTCGAGATTCTTGGCGAGTACGAGTACGTCTGTCTGCCACACGAGAACAGCGCAATGGTCGGGACGATCGAGGTCACCGAGTAGCCGTCGCTCAGTAGCTGATAAAATAAAGCAGGATTGTGTAGAGCCGTTAGTCGTCAGCGATGTCTTCGGCAACGTCGTCAGCGATATCGGATTCGTCGACGTCGACGGCGGTCGCCTCCTCTTCGGCCAGCTCTTCGGGGCGGGCTTCGAGTTCGCACTTCTGGATCTCGACGCGGCGCAGCGGGTAGATCGTCTTCGCTTCGCCGTAGATTGCCGACGACAGGCGGCCTTCGATAACGCTGTCGGCCAGCTCTTCGAAGGTTCGGTCTTCGGCTGCCTCTTTGACGAGGTCGATCATCACGCGACGGATGGCGTGCTCTTGGCTGTTATCTGCCTTTTTCGTGGTGAAGGCGACCGGCTGGAGCTTCACGCGGTAGTCGTCGGTGGTGACGACCGTGATGTTGGCGGCGGCCTTCGACGCGCCGCGACGGACGAGACTTCGCAGGTAATCCCGCGTGAGTTCGTGTTTGATGAACTCCGTATAGGCGGCGTCCGATCCCACGTCGGTGATCTTGAACGTGAGTTTAGTGTTGTTCGCCCCGGCGTCGTTAGTGAGGTCGCCGAGGGTAGTCTCGACCGTCCGGCCGATGACCTGGTTCGGTTCTTCGGCGATGGTTTCGCCGATTTCGGCCCGGTCGAACTGCTCGGGGGCGAAAATCGTGTACCATCGCTTGCCTTGCTTCTTCTTGGTTACTGATCGTTCACTCATAATGTAGTGTATCGTCTGTTGGTTGGTCGGTTGCTGTACTTCTGGCAGCATCGCGGGTCGATCCCTCGACGGCCTCGATGACCGCTGTTGCGACGCTGAGATTTACGACGTAGTCGTCGACTGTCGTCTGCAGTCCACCGGTCGTCTCGCGTTCGATCTCGGTCCGTACCGTCGTGTCGTCGACCGAAGTTGCCATCGAGTCGGTGTTGTCCGGTTCGACCGCGCCCGCGACCCACTCGGCGTGGGTTGGCGTGCCGTGGTCGGTCCGAAGCGTTGCCGTTCGTGGCTGGTCGGTCATTCGAGCGCCTCCCTGATCGCGGCGATGAGGTCGCCGTCCGACACGTCGCCGTCGACCCGGAGAGTTGCACGTGTCGGCGTCCCACCGGCGGTGCCACCGAATTCGGTGGCCACCGTGGCGAACGCGTTAGCGAGACCCTGTGGGTCGTCGGTTTCGGCCGCGGCGGCTGCGTGGCGCAGGCCGTCGACCGGCTTTGCGGTCACGACGAGCGCGACCGGCTCCGGCGAGCGGAACTGCTGGGCGAGCCGGGCGACCGTCGGCAGCGCAGCCGGGCGGTCGGTGTCGACCCGGAGGACGAACACGCCCTCGTAGCGGCCGGTGGTTGGGTCGTCGAGCGCATCGTGGGCGGTACTCGCGTGAGTGCGCCACGTATCGAGCGCGTCGGATTTCACACCGGGTGCACCGAACGCGAGGCTGATCGCCAGCCCCGGTCTCTCGCAAGCGAGCGCGGATAGCACGTCGGCGTAGCCGCCCAGCGTGGCGAACGGGCCGTTCGGGGTGGCGTATGGCCGCAGTGCTGTTTCGACTGCCTCCGCGGCGTTCGGCGTCGACGTCTCGATGGTCGACGTTTCGAGTGCGACAAGCGAGGTGACCCTCGTGTGGGCCTCGTCGTCGAGGTCCGACTGGGTCGAATCGGCTGGCAGATCGAGTGCCGCCAGCAGTGTCTCGGTTTCCTTGGAGTCGCCCGAAAACGGCGCGTCGACCAATGTCGAATGAGCCAGCCCGTCGGCGAGTTCCGCGGTTGGAACCGCAACGCCGGGTCGGCGTTCGAGCTGTCCGGTCTGGTCAGCCCCTTCGAGCAGGCCGCCGCTACCGTCAGCGCCTGGCAGCGAGCCGGCGGCGATCACGCCCGCGAGTGCGAGCAGCCGGTCGGGCTCGACGTCGAGTTCGCGGCTGACTGCGGCGGCGACCACGCTGGCCGGTCGGCTGTCGCCGGTCGGTGGCACCGCGTGGTCGGCAACGTCTCTTCGACCATGGGTTACGAGTACCGTCTGACTGTCATCGTTGACGGGCTCGTCGGGGTCTGTGAGATCGCTGGCAGGGTCAGTCGACACGTGGGTTTGGAACGGCACACCCTGTGCTCGGAGTGCGACTGCGAGCAGGCCTGTCGCGGCGAGCGAATCGCCGTCAGCGTGGCCGTAAAGCCGGACGAACGGCGCGGTCGCTAGCTCTGTGGCCAGGGTCGCGGCGGCATCCGGATCGACGGGTTGGGTGTGTGTCTCCGACATCTGGTTCGTGTTCGAGTTTGTGGGCGAGCGTCTGGTGGGCAGTGTGTCAGTCGATTACTCGAGGAGTTCGACCGCGTTGTCGTAGGTGTACTTGAACTCCTCGTCGAGTTTGTCGCCGCGATAGTAGTTGACCAGGCGGCGAATTTTCGACTCCGTGTTCTGGAGTGCGCGTTTGTTCTGGAAGTCCTGGCCGTTCTCGTCGACGTGCTGGCGGAGGCCGACAGCGCGCTCCATGAGGCTCCGGAGGTCTTCCGGTAGCTCAGGGGCGGCGTCGTGCTCGTCGAGGATCTCGGTGACCTTCTTGCCAGTCGCGAGTTTCACGTTCGGGACGGGCGTGCCTTTGACGCCTTCGTCGCGCAGTTTCAGGCCGATGACGCTGGGGTCGTGGCCATCTTCGGCGAGTTCGACGACTCGGGCTTCGATCTCGTCGGCGTCGACGTCGCTCCACTCCGGGGGTTCGTCTGCCGCCGGGCGGTCCGATCCGGACGAGCCACGGCGACGGGTATGCATTCGTGCCATTGTTGAAATTGGAACGGCACAGGCCGCAAAACGACATGTCTGCCAGTCCCGCGTCAGAGTCGACTGTGAGTCGACCACTAGGGGGCTGGCAGCGCACTGTCGCAATCCCAAGCCCCAACGGGGCGAGTCAGAGTTACGACTGTGCTGTTCCCAAAGAGAGGTGGTCGACGTGGGTGGTTAAGCGTTTTCTATTGTGCTCGGGTTCTCGGTGATTTCTGCAGATCGTCTCTCGCAGTTGGTGGCGCTGGAGAGGCACTTGATTGATACTGTAGTCCCAGAGGTGTGCCGTCGGTTGACTCGGTGTCGACGAGTCGAAGGCCTTAATAAGAGAACCGGGAAAGCATCTGATGCGAACAAGGGCTCGTAGATCAGGGGTAGATCACCCCCCTGGCACGGGGGAGGCCGCGGGTTCAAATCCCGCCGAGTCCACTTTACTTCGTTTTCGCTACGCTCAGACTCGTTCAGTGGACTCGCCTTACTCCCACTCGCTCACTGCGTTCGCTCGCGGGAGTCCCGCCGAGTCCATTCGAACGGATTCAACCGTCTATAGTCGTCCCGCTCGACAGTTGAGGACCGAAACGCCGTAGGTGGTGGCTATTTATATACTAAAGTAGATCCGAGATACTGGAAACTACAAGCAGAACTGAGAGCGCGAGCACCGGAAGGTCTACCCGTCCAAACGCAAGCGGTTGCAGGGTCGGGTTCCACGAGAGACACCGCGCCTGGAGCGCCACAGAGAGGCGGTCGGCCCGCTGAAACGCCCGAGTGAGCCCGCTGGTAGTCAGGGTCGTGATTCGCGCTCGAAGCGGGCGATCAGTGCCGAGACGGGCGGCCTCGGCGTCTCGAATCGAGAGGAGATCCGCTCGGAGTACCGGCAGAAACCGCGCGACGAGTGCGACACCCAGCCCCAACACCTGTCCCGGTCGACCGGGCACCGTGCGCTGGATCGCCGCCCGCGATTCGGTGATCGATGTCGTCCGAACGTACCCTCCACAGACGACCAACACGATGAGGTTTCGCACGCTCGCTAGTGCTGGGTCGATACCATCGGAAACGACGATCCACGGCGGACCCAGCGTGAGCATTGCAACGAGCGGTGCCGCCAGTAGGAACGGGATAACGAACCGGTAGGCCCAGACTACTCGGAGGGGGTTGGTGTTTGCGCCCGCCAGCGCCACCAGCCCCAGTACGCCGAAGCTGGCCAGTCCGCGCGGTGTCGTATGGGCGAACGCAGCCACGGCGAAGCCGAACTGAAACAGGAGTTTGGTCCGGGGGTCGAGTCGGTGGGCCAGTGAGTCACCCGGCTGGTAGGCCAACATCATTACTCCGACTCGGGCGTCGACAACGCTGTCGACTCGACTGTGTGGTCAGTGTCGACGGCTGGTGGTGGAACGTAAACATCGAGTGCCGAGAGTGCCTCGCGGGCGGTCTCGACATCGGTGTCGAACGCGATGGTTCCCTCATCCAGTCCGATCACACGGTCGGCGTCGCACAAAACCCCGCGGAGGTCGTGGGTGACGACGATCACGCTGGTTCCCGACTCGGCGAGGGCGGCCAGTCGCGAGCGGACCGCCCGGCGGGCGGGTTCGTCGAGTCCGGTCAGTGGCTCGTCGAGAACGAGATGGTCGGGCTCCATCGCCAGCGCGCCTGCAATGGCCACCCGCTGGCGTTCGCCACCCGAGAGCTGATCGATACGGTCGGTTTCGTGGCCCGAGAGGCCGACCGCTGCGAGGCTATTCGCGACTCGCTGGTCGATTTCTGACTCGCTGAGTCCGAGGTTCCGTGGGCCAAACGCCACGTCCGCACCGATCGTTGCGGCGACAAACGCGTCCCGTGGCTCTTGAAACACCATCCCCACGGCCTGTCGGGCTGCCACGAGATCCGCATCGACCGAAGTTCCGTTGACGCGGATCTCACCGTCATCGGGCGTTTCGAGCCCGTTGAACTGCCGGACGAGCGTCGTCTTTCCCGAGCCGTTCGGCCCGACCAACAGTACGTACTCGCCGTCGTCGATCCGCACCGAGACACCGTCGACGGCAGTGGTGTCGCCGTACCGACAGACGAGTTCGTGGGCTTCGATCATGGCTCAGACGGCCGCGATCGAGTCGTTTCGGAGAATGCCGATCGCGGCAGCGATTTTGACGGCCTCGAAGGGAACGAACGCGACCGCCGAAACGAGGAAGGCGTCGACGAGACTGACGCTCTGGACGACGGCGAACCCGATCGTTCCCATCGCGTAGACGACGGCTGTGCCGATGACCATCGCGCCGACCAACACGGCGAGACTGACCTCGTTGTAATCTCGGAGCAGCGTGCCGCGGTGGACGACGAGTCCGATGACGCCGGCTGCGATCGGATACGACCAGAGATAGCCCAATGTTGCGCTGCCGAGCAGATGGCCGAGACCGGCTGAGCCACCGGTGAACACCGGGACACCGATCGCGCCGGCTGCGAGGTACAGCGACAGTGCGACCGTGCCCCAGAGCGGGCCGAGCATGATCCCGGAGAGAAACACGCCGAGAATCTGGAGGGTTATCGGCGTCGAGGAGAACGGATGCGGGAACGAGACGTACGAGAAGGCCGCGACGAGCGCCGCAAACAGCGCCGCACGGGCCATATTGCTGATGATCTCACCGTCGATCAGGTCGACTGATTCGGTCGAATTTGCCATACTCTGCGATGTCCGTAAACCCACTTCAAAGTCGTGGTTTACGATATTCTCTTCTTGACATCTCGGGTATAAGGGGAGCTGCTGCATCTCGTGAGGTTCATCGGAGGCTGTCTGTGCAGACAGCTTTTTATATACCGACCCTGTGTCTGGTCTCACTAATGGATGACAAAACCGCGGAACTCCGCGATATCTTCATCGATACGACTGGGTCCGATACCGTCACCGAGAGCCAGTCTGAGTCGCCGGGGTCGCTGACCGATACCGACACAAATGTCACCGACAGACTCGCCGAGTTGATCGGCCGCATGCGAGATCGGTACGAGTTTCGAACGGCGTTCGACGACGAGACACTGCGTCAGGTCGTCCAGTGCTACTTCGCCGACCATTCGGACCGTGAGATCGCCGCCGAGCTAGAAGCTGACCCCACAGACGTGTTCGAGGCGCGGCTGGACCTCCACCTCGTCCGAGAGTCGGACCGTGATGTGTCGTTCGACCTCGACGATCTCCGTCGACTGGTCGTCGAGGACATCCCGCTGGCCGAGCGCGCCGAACGACTCGACATCTCCGAGGAAACCGCTCGCCACTACAGTCGGATCGTCGAGGCCGACCTCCGGTCGACGCGGGCCAACGACCGATTTCGTGACGAGTTCACCGAACTGCTGACTGACTCGGATCTCACGGGACAACTCGCCCGCGACGCCCGCGAAGACGGCCTTCGCGATGCGACCGAAGACATCGAAACTGACGTATCATTTTAACCTTCTTTCTTTTATACTACTCCGGCGAAGGTTCAAATACGAAAACTCCACAACCGGCGGTATGCCGACGTTCAGCGACCTGAGTCGGGCGGCCTACTGTCCCCGACAGCTCTACTACGCCCGCACTGATGACGACCGTGGACCGCCACCCGAAGCCAGCGCCCGCCAAGCGCTCGCCTTTCGATATGACGATCTCCGTGAGGCCGACGACGAGACACTTTCCTCGCTGCCGATCGAGTGTACACCAACCGAGTACCGCCACGCGCTCGATCGGCTGTCGAAACGGACCGACTGGACGAAGCTCTGCCAGCCAGTCGAGCGGGACTACTTCGTCGAAGGGAGGGACTGCCATGGCCGGATTCACAAACTGCTGGCTGGCGATCCACCGGTTCCGTCAGTTGTCTCGCCGGGGACTCCACCCCGAAACGGCGTCTGGGAACACCAAGCCGTCCGTGCGGTTGCCGTGGCCAACGCGCTCGCCTGGGAGCGCGAACGCGAGATACCACGCTCGCTCGTCGAGTACCCCACTGTCGGTGTCGTCCGTGACGTCGACCTGACGTGCCGCCGGACAGCGGTCTACCGCCGCGTGCTGCGCACGGTTCGGTCGCTGGACGGACCGCCAGCGCGGGTCAACGACAGCCGGTGCGACAGCTGCGAGTACCGCACTGACTGTGGCGTGAAGACGCGCTCGCTGAAATCGATGCTTGGATTCTAACTGATCGGTTGGCCTGTATTCGACGAAAGCCGTTCTGCTGACAATCGTGTCTGCGCTGGAGTAGCTGAAAGACGGGAAATCGATCGGGTGCCGAGACGACTCTTAGGGCGTACGGTGGCCTCAACGAGAGCAGCGTAGTGAGCGAGTAGTTATAACTATTTTTTGACGAACGTCAGAAGATCGTCACGCTTGGCGGCATGCAGGTGCGTCGACAGTGTGTCTCGAAGCGCCTGGGTCCGGCCTTTTTTCGCCGTAATCGGTGCGATCGTGTCGTCTTTCCACTGCTGCCACGGTGGAAAGAGTCCGAGGCGATCACACAGCTCGTTCAGGCGTTCATCTCTGTCGTCGACCTTGTCCATCTTGTTGACCGCGACGACCACCGGAATCCCGAGGTCTTCGAGAAAGTGGAACATCTCGACGTCGTGAGGGATGTCACCCCGTTCGCTGTGCCGATCGATGATATCGATCACGCTCTTGCCATCGACGACGAGCACGGCTGCCAGCACGTTGTCGGCGTTGTCTTCGAGATAACGGACGATGTCGGTCTGTATCGCATCCTGATGGTCGCCCTCGACGCCGGACATGAAACCGAATCCAGGCAGATCGGTGAACATGAAGCTCTCGGAGGACCAGTCGAAGTGGTTCGGTTTGCGCGTCACGCCCGGCTTTTTTCCGGTTGGGACCTTGTGGCCAGTGAGCTCGCGCATGATCGTCGACTTGCCGACGTTCGACCGGCCGACGAGAACGATCTCGGCCTCGCGGGCGGGGCGATCTGGGAACATACAGTCAGTAGCGTAGCCAGCCCGTAAACGGCTTGCGTGTGGTCGGCGGTGCGCTCTGGTTCAACAGTGACAGATAACTGGCTGGTAGCGTTTCTGGCGGGCGTCAGTCGGATCGATCGTCTCGCGGACGACCCCACAGCCGACGAGCGCCGACTGGGACTGTGTGCCCTCGTGACAGAGCACGGTGTACAGCAGTTTCGCGCTGGCGGTCGCCTCGGCGACGCAGGCGCGGCCCTCCGAGTGGGTCATCTACCGAGTCGCCAGCAGTTCGTCGAACAGCGCGTCGACGCGGCCTTCGATATCGTCCCGGATCGCTCGCACGGCGTCGAGACCCTGTCCGTCGGGATCGTCGAGATCCCAGTCGCGGCTCTCGCCGTTCCACGCCGCCGGACAGACGCCTTCGGCCGAACAGCCCATCGTGATGACCAGGTCCATCACCCGCAGGTCGTCGGGGGTGACCGCCTTCGGGACGCGATCCGAAAGATCGAACCCCGTTTCGTTCATGACGTCGACGACTTCGGGGTGGACGTGGTCGGCAGGCTGCGTGCCGCCAGTAACGATCTCGATTCGGTCTTCGGCGTCGTGTTCTGCACGGGCTCGTTCGGCGAAGGCGGTTGCCATCTGGCTCCGGCCAGCGTTCTGGACGCAGACGAACGCGATCTTTGTTGCCATACCCGCAACCGGTTGGCCAGAGTCTTTGTAATTCCGATCAGACAATATATACTGCTCAATATCCCTCAGTAGGCATCGGCTACCGGCTTACAAACACTGTTTGTCGGGAAACATTACAGGATATTCGGTCGACGAACGCCTTTATAAATATCTCGGCTCTGCACGTTTATAAACTCCCTTCAGAATGGAGAAAGAGGTGGTCGATTTTTTCCATCAATCCGTCGAGGTCACGGTCTGGCTGATCGCGCACCCACGAGAACATATTGTAAATCGCCTCT